>NZ_JBXSQG010000008.1:0-110012 GCF_057063545.1 Gilliamella sp. X-23 | reverse complement strand
TAGTGACATTATACCAATGCTATTGGCAAACGCATTGCCACTTACCAAAGTCCTTTAAATTTACCACTGGCGAAGCGATATTGACCGAGCTAACTGAGGCAATTCGTTCTGCAGTATTATCTAATATAGTTGACCGAGATAACATCAAAGAATGCCAATCCGCCATTAAACAGTTACAACATATTCGCGCCTCGTTAGATGTTATTAAAGGGTTATTGTGTGTAGGTTGGAAAATGAAAATGATATCACACGGTGCTTTTGCTTTATTCAACCAATCCATCGACAACATCCAAAAACAGACCACGGGTTGGCAACATTGGTTTATGGCGC
This sequence comes from Gilliamella sp. X-23, assembly GCF_057063545.1. NCBI lineage: Bacteria > Pseudomonadati > Pseudomonadota > Gammaproteobacteria > Orbales > Orbaceae > Gilliamella > Gilliamella sp. X-23. The sequence goes on along the minus strand of NZ_JBXSQG010000008.1, from coordinate 109,682 downwards.
AGGTGAATGATGAGGATTTAAGCTAAGGCTAAAACAAAAACAAAAACAAAAACAAAATTAAAAAAGCATATTAATTTAAACGTTTTTATTTCACAAAAAACACCTTATTTACTTACAAAAAGTGGTCAGAAAAGGTATTGATTTTATTGAAGTTTTTTCTGGCTGTTTTTTTAACAAAAATCACCTTATAAAAACACAACAACCCATCCCAAAAACGATAGTTATGCTGTTTGTCCTATTCCGGCGTCAGAATGTGCCGACAACAGAGCGAGGTTAGCACGCCAAACAGGGATGTTTGGCGAGTTTGTGCTGCGTCGGGAACGCATCACAAACGGTGCGTTAAGACCGAGCGACGGCGGAGGGTAGCCGCAGGCCACATTCTGCAGCCAAGCGCGGGATTGCTAAGGGAATTCGCTCTAATTCCCTTAGCTCGGACGTGGTCACGATAGCTATTTTGTCCACCCAAGGTCAAAACGTCCGAAACCACCGCACCTAATTTATTTTATTCACCAACCCAAAAAAGGCCTGATTTTCCTCCCAAAAATCAGTCAGAAAAGTCATTGATTTTATTAAAGTTTTTCAAATCAACACCTACATCAAGTTAGAACCCCCCTCATCACCATCAAACTTCTGACGGCTCATTTTCAAGAGTAATATTAGGATCGTTATACACAGCCATATCCATAAGGCCAATTTCACGATCGGTTGCCACTGCCGCTGTCATAGCGCCAGATACATTGGCTAAAGTTCTTGCCATATCAATAATTGGATCAACAGCTAAAACCATCCCAATTAATGGGAAGTATTCTGCCATCCCCATACCAGATAAAACAACGGTTGCAGCAACGGTTGCTGTGCCGGGAATGCCGGCGATGCCGATTGAGCCAATAACTACCACAATGACAAGCATAATATAAAATTGGATATTCGTTTCAATACCAACCATATGCGCTACCATCACGGCAAGTAAAGCAGGGAAAAAACCAGCACAACCGTTCATTCCCATAGTGCTGCCAAGTGAGCCGACTAAATTTGCTGTGCCGGTATTTACCCCCATTCGAACGGTTAACGTTGAGATAGTCATTGGTAATGAGCCAACTGATGAGCGACTAGTAAAGGCTAATAACCAGGTTCCTAGTGCTTTTTTGATAAACATGGTTGGTGAAATACCATGAATCGAAACAATGGCAATATGCACAATTAGCATAATCAATGTGGCAATATAGATGGCGGCAACAAAGCTAGAAACCTGAATAATGGCCGGTATTCCATTAGAAATAATGGTGCGAGCCAGTAACGCAATGACTGCGTAAGGCATGTATTTTATGATTGTCATTGCAATGGACATCACGATTTTGTAAAGCGCTTCGATAAATGTTTTAAAGAGTGCAATAGGTTGTGGATTTTTCTTTTCCATTCTATTGGCGGCAAGCCCCATTAAAGCCGAGAAAATGACTAATCCAACAATGTTTTCATTTACCATTGAGGCAATAATATTACTTGGGATTAGATTTATAAAGGTATCAATAATATTAGTGTATTGTTTTGCTTGGGCTTGATGTACAGAGCTTGAGCTTATTTCACCTAAAGCAAATAGATTCGCTAGCAAAATACCAACGACGCAGGCAATGGCTGTTGTAAACAGTAACCAAAAAATCCCTCTAAATGCAATTTGAGGTAGATTTTTTTTGCCCGAAAAGTCGATAATCACTTTAACAATCGATACAAAAATAAGTGGTATCACTAACATTCGGATAAAGGCAATAAATGCTCGACCAAATAGCCCATACCATGTTGCGGTTTCTTGCATCCAGAGGGTCGCTGCATCAGGAAAGCCCGCTACAGCTTGAATGCCTAAGCCAAGCACAGCACCAAGGATTAAGCCAACTAACATACGAATTGAAAAATTGACTTTTTTATCTTGTAACGGTTTCATCACCGCAAAAAAACAGATAAGTAGTAGCCCAATACCAATGAGCGTTTGATAATGAGTTATTGATAGGAACTTTTCAAAAAAAGTCCCCTGAAAAATGGCATCTGACATAATTAGCCTCTCTTTTGATAATTTAATTATCTGGTTAACAATCTATGTTTAATAACATGATTTGATGTATAACGATAAATACATATTAATGCTGCTTATTTGGCTATAGAGCCGGCAATATTTAAAATATCCCAAGGTCTGGAAAAAGGTGGCGCATACAGAAAATCCATCATGGCCAATTCATCAATTTTCACATTCGCCCATATAGCGGTTGCTAACGTGTTCACTCTTAATACCGCGCCTTGCCCACCGGCTATTTGTCCACCTAAAATCACGCGCGTATCAGCATGATAAATAAGTTTGGCTGTTACACTTGTTTGCCCAGCAACATAATTACTGTGATTTTTATCTTTAACTATGACAGTTTTATAGGGGATTGCAGCTTTTTTGGCTTCGTTTTCAGTTAAACCAGTGCGCCCGGCTTCGATATCAAAAACTTTTAACGCTGAAGTGCCAATCGTGCCGGGATATTCGCAATGTCCACCTCCTAAATTTTCGCCTACAATTTTACCAAGCTTGTTTGCTCCTGTGGCGAGCGGGATATATACCATTGAATGGCTCACTTTATGGTAAAGCGCGGCGCAATCGCCAGCGGCATAAATATCGGTAATATTGGTTTGCCCTAAGCTGTTAGTGATTATGGCGCCATTTTTAAGTGTGTTGATGCCAAGATCTTTATAGATATCACTATTTGGTTTTACTCCCGTTGCAATAATAACCATATCAGCAGGATATCGTCCTTTATCGGTAATTACATGCGTGACATTGTATGAGCCTTCAAAGCCAAGTACTCGCTCTTGCAAATGTAGGTCGCAATGTTGTTTAATATTTTCTTCAATTAGGTCGGTAATTTGTTCATCAAACGCATCGACAAGGATTCTGTCATCCAATTGGATCAATTTAACCTTTTTTTGTAAGGCGACCAGCGATTCAGCGATTTCAAGCCCAATATAGCCAGCACCGACAACAATAACATTTTGGGTATTTTGGTCTGATAATACGTGTTTGATTGCTAATCCATCGTGCAGATCACGTAATGTAAAAATGTTTTTTAGCTGACCATTTTTAAAAACCGGCATAATAGGACTTGCGCCAACCGCCAGTAATAATTTATCGTAGCTGTCATCAAAGCAATCACCAGTATTGTGATCTTTAATGGTTAATTTTTTTTGATTAACATCAATCGCCATTACTTCATGTAACGTTTTAATTTCAATACCATCTTTTTGAAATTGTTCTGGTGTTCGAGATATCATTTCATTGGCATCAGTAAAGTGGTTACCAATGAAATAGGGTAAACCACAAGCGCCAAACGAGACAATATTCGATTTTTCATAAATACGGATGGTTGCCTCTGGGTTCATTCTTTTGGCTTTTGCGGCAGCACTTGCGCCTGCGGCTTGAGCGCCAATGATGATGATTTTCACTTAATTTTCTCCTCAGTGCTCAGATATTCAATTATTCATAATATCCTATCATACGCCATAAATTATAGGGGAGATAGACAGCTATTTAGCATGAATATTTGTTAATTTAAAATTTGAATCATTTGAACATGAACAATTACCAATCTTGCATAATCTTTTTAAGTCGCATGGCTTATGTAAAAAATGTTAGGAGACTATGTGTTTGAGTATAAGTTTTTAAATGTAAGCGGTTGAGTATGGTTAATTAACTCTATGATTAAACTCATCTGTAAGTCGCTCTCATTTAATGCGGGAATATAATAAAACGTTTTTCCACCTGCATTAAAAAACAGTTCTCGATTTTCTTCATCAATTTCATAAAGGGTTTCAATACAGTCTACCGAGAAACCCGGGCAGATGACGTGCACATTTTTAATGCCACTTTGTGCCAATGCTTGTAGTGTCTCACTAGTACTTGGAGTTACCCATTTACCTTTACCAAATTTGGATTGATACGCCATTTGGATTGGTCGATTGAACCCATTTGCTCGACATTTTTCGATTAATAACTGCGTGGTCATTTCACAACGTTCAATATAATCCTCTTGTCGTTTGTGAATATAACGCTCTGGGATACCATGATAAGAAAGCACGAGCACTTCAGGCTCTCCTTGATCTTCAAAAGCCTGTTTAATTTGTAAATAAAGTGCATTGATATAGCTTGGATGATCAGCATAATCACGAATATAACAAATATTATCAATGATTTGATCAGAGGCGATAATTTGTTTAAGTTTATCAAGTACTGCCAGAGTTGTGGTTGTGGAATACTGTGGAAAGAGTGGTAATACGGTAATTTTTGAGCATGATCGAAGGTTATTCAACGCCGATTGCATATCCGGTTCACCATAAGTCATGGCTAATTCACATTGGATATTCGGTAAATGGTGTTGTAACTTATCACATAATAATTGGCTATAATGTAATAAAGGTGATGCGCCATTTATCCAAATTTTTTGGTAATGGTGAATAATATAAGGTACTCGTTTTGGTATCACAATATACTTTAAAATGGGAGACCAAAACAGCTTAGGTAAATCAACGACATGCCGATCGAGCAAAAACTCGGTTAAATACTGCTTTATTGCATCGGGCGTTGCCGCACTTGGCGTGCCTAAATTAACCAATAATAGACCTTGTTTTTTTTCCACAAGCAATCCTTATTTTGCGCAAAGATAATGGTTGATAATGTTAAGCAACCGATCCAGTGCCCCTTGATTTTGTTTTAATACTTGATATGCCTGTTCGCCAATTTGCTGACTATTACTTTTATTTGCCAAAAGCGTATTAACTGCCGAATAAAGAGCGTCTGCTGAGCTAGTACAAGTGATCATCCCGTTAGCTGAAAGGAGCTGTTCACAAATAACTTTAAAATTGAAAAAGTGCTCGCCACTAATGATTGGAATGTGGTGGAGTGCTGGCTCTAATGGGTTATGCCCACCATGCTTCACTAAACTACCACCAACAAAAGCAATATCGGCCATGCCATAAAGTTCTATTAACTCGCCCATTGTATCGCCCAAAATGACTTGTGTTTGTTTAGTCGGAACTTGGTTGCTACTGCGGTTGATATAATTTAACCCGCGGTCATTAATTAATTTTTCGACGGTTTTAAAGCGTTCAGGGTGACGGGGGACAAGAATTAATAACAAATTAGGGTATGTTTGTAATAATCGTTCAAAGGCAGACAAGATGATTTCATCTTCGCCACTATGTGTACTTGCAGCAATAAAAACAGGGCGGTTTAATTGCCACTGTTGTTTTAGCATTGCAATTTTTTGCTGCTGTTGAGCCGTTAAATCAATATCAAATTTAATACTGCCGGTTATGGCTAAATGATCACTTGGCAAACCCAATGACACAAAACGCTCTCCGTCTTGCTTATTTTGTGCGGCAACGGTGCTAATTTTTGATAGTAAATGGCTAATCGCGCGTCCTAGTTTGCGATATCGGTTAGCTGATCGTTCTGATAATCTGGCGTTGGCAAGAATCAGCGGAATATTTCGTTTGTAACACTGACAAATAAAATTAGGCCAAAGCTCAGTTTCCATAATAATCACTAATTTTGGCTGAGTTGTTTTTAAAAAACGATTTATTGCGCAAGGCAAATCATAAGGTAAATAGACATGATGAACGCTATCACCGAATGACGATTTCACTTGCTCCGAGCCTGTTGGCGTCATAGTGGTCACAGTGATAGGTAAATTAGGATATTGTTGTTGCAATGCTTTGATTAGTGGGATAGCGGCAATCGTTTCCCCCACTGATACGGCATGCAGTAAAATACCGTTAGATTCAACTTTATTTTGGCAAAAACCATAGCGTTCAAGCCAACGCTTGCGATAAGCTGGCGCTTTACAGCTACGCCAAAGTAGTCTTATCCAAACGCAGGGTTGAATCAAATATAATAAAACAGTATATAAAATTTGCATGCTAATTATTCGGTTAGATTAAAAAAGTGCTCGCGATAATAAACCAGTTCGGCAATCGAATCACGAATATCGTCAAGCGCTTGGTGCGAACTCTGTTTACTAATTCCTTTTAGTATTTCCGGTTTCCAACGTTTAGCTAATTCTTTAATTGTGCTGACATCTAAATAACGATAATGGAAATAACGTTCTAAATTAGGCATATAGTTAAATAAAAAACGACGATCTTGCCCAATAGTATTACCACAAATTGGTGAGCAGTTTTCAGGTACCCATTGTTTTAAAAATTCGATGGTTTGTTGTTCGGCTTGTTGTTCGCTAATGGTACTTGTACGAACACGCTCAATGAGTCCTGATTTGCCATGAGTATTTTGATTCCACTCATCCATTAATGCTAATTGCTCATCAGATTGATGAACGGCAATGACCGGTCCTTCAGCAAGGATATTTAAATTAGAATCGGTAACAATTGTTGCAATTTCAATAATGCGATCAGTGGTTGGATTAAGTCCTGTCATTTCAAGATCGATCCAAATAAGATTACTATTGTTAATTTGTGGTTGTTTGCTCATAATTTGCGATAGAAATTTTCTTTTTGATACTGAGTAGTGTAGCATAACTGACAATCTGTTTTAGTAAAAAATGAGTGCTATGGCAAAAAATCAACTCTCCAATAATCAAAAAAGGCGTGTAGCGGCAAAACACCAGCAACGATTAGCTATAAAACAAGATGAAAGTCTATCAAATTTTTCATCCCCTCGTGATGGTGTGGTGATAAGTCGTTTTGGTAAATCGGCTGATGTCGAAGATGATGCAGGCCTTATTTATCGTTGTAGTATTCGGCGTACGTTACCGTCGTTAGTCACTGGCGATAAAGTTTTGTGGCGCGAAAGTTTAGAGCCAAACACCAATGGCATCATTGAAGCGGTTCATCCTCGGCATTCTGAACTTGTTCGACCTGATTTTTATGATGGTGTTAAACCCGTTGCCGCAAATGTTGATCAAATCGTGATTATTTCGGCTGTCTTGCCAGAACTATCACTAAATATTATCGATCGCTATTTAGTGGCTTGTGAAAGTACTGATATACAACCCATTATTGTTTTAAACAAAATTGATTTACTCAATGATCAGCAACGCGCTGATGTTGAAAAACAATTAGCGATTTATACCAAAATTGGTTATCAAGTGTTGTATGTTTCATGCCAGCACCAACAAGGTATTGCGGTATTACAAGATATCTTGCAAGGTAAGATTTCTATTTTAGTTGGGCAGTCAGGCGTGGGTAAATCAAGTATTATTAATTTACTGTTACCTCATCAATCACAATCAGCAATGACTGGCGGTATTTCAGAAATATCTGGTCTTGGTCAACATACAACCACATCTTCTCGGCTTTACCATTTACCAAATGGTGGCGATATTATTGATTCACCAGGTATTCGTGAATTTGGTTTATGGCACTTAGAGCCGGAGCAAGTGATTAGTGGTTTTAAAGAATTTAATAATTATTTAGGTGGTTGCCACTTTCGTGATTGTAATCATCTTGATACACCAGGATGTTTATTACAAAAAGCCGTGCAAGATGGTGAAATTGCTCAATCAAGGTTAGATAACTATCATCGAATTTTGCAGTCAATGCAAGAAGTTAAAGCAAAAACCAATAAAAGCTACAAGTAGTGGCTTTTGGCATATTGTTTGTTGCAATTAAGTTATTATGTTCATGAATGATTGCTCACAATAAGTAGTAACCGTGTGCCAGACTGCTAAAAGTATCGCCACTTGATTGTGAGCAATGGCATGATTTATTTTTCATTTACCGCTTTAATTGCAAATCCAATAGCAACATAAGCCCAACCTTGGAAGATAAGGTCGATACCTAAAAACATGCCTAATACCCAAAGGCTGTCATATGGCCACCCCATGATAATCATAAAGCCTAAAATAAGTGTAATAATGGCAGAGGTTAAAATCCATCCCCAGCGAGGCAAATTGCGATTATTTAGCGCTGCAAATAATTGAGTAAAACCGCCCATCAGTAATAAGAATGAAATGACTAACGTTAAAGCTGATGAAACCGCAACCGGTTGGAAAAACGACATCAAGCCAATCACAATGTATAAAATCCCCATTACTGCCCATAAAGCCGATTGGCCAAAGCTTTTAATATTAAATGAATGTAACGCTTGAGCAATTCCTGCAATTAATATTAATGAACCAATAAAATAGACAGAAAAGACGGTAGCGATAAACTGATAACCTAATGCTAAGCACCCCAATACAATTAAAATAACACCGATTAAAATAAACCAACTTGATTTTTGTTTAAGGCTTTGTAGATTGTTTTCGTTAGATATCATGTTATTTCCCTGTTTTTATAAGTTAATTTTGGGTTTTAAATTAAAATTTTTTAAAACCTATGCGCTTGCTAATAGTGATTAGAAAATAAAAAGAAAGGTCTTGAAGTTTTAATTTATTACACAGTCGTTATTTTTGTTGAAAATTTGACTGTGCAATAAATTAGTAAATATGATAAGACTAAATTTAAAATTAATCTTTATCTTTCAGTGCTTCTTCTAATGTTGAATAGAACATGATTTTGTTAGATGTTGGCACTACTTTGGCTCGAGCAAGAGTTTTTAATGGTTGAAATTGCAACTCGCAAATCGATAAATCGACATGTTCAGGGAGTTCATCAATAAAGTGTATTAAAGCATTGAGCCCACCAGCATCAAGAATAGGCACAGCATCCCATTGTAATACAATGTGTTTATAACCATTTATTTTTTGATATATTTCTGAAAAAGTACGTTCAGCGGCTGCAAAAAAGAGTGGGCCGTTAATTCGTAATGCAAGGGTTTTATCGTTGCTTTGGTTTAGTTCAACTAAGCGGGTCATTCGAGCTATACGGCGCATAAATAGAATTGATGCAAGCACTATTCCAACTGTAATTGCAATCACCATATCAAATAGTACCGTTAGCGACATGCAAATAAACATAATTAAAATATCGTCTTTGGGGGCGCATTTAATGATGTAAATGACGCGTTGAACTGCACTCATGTTCCATGCCACTATAAGTAATAAAGCAGCCATCGCTGATAGTGGAATGAATGATAACACTGGTGCAAAGCAAATAAGTGCAAGTAACACAACCAATGAATGCAAAACAGCAGCAATAGGGGAGGTCGCACCCGCTTTGACATTTGCTGCCGATCTTGCGATGGCTGCTGTTGCTGATATGCCACCAAAAAATGGGGCAATGATATTACCTAAACCTTGGCCAATAAGTTCACTATTTGAGTGGTGTTTGGTGTGTGTCATTTCGTCTAATACTACTGCGCACAATAACGATTCAATTGCACATAACATTGCCATGGTCAGCGAAATAGGTAATAGGGCTGTGAGCATTGACCAATCCCAATTAAATTTGGTATGAAGCCACGGTACAGAAAATTCTGGTAGCACTGATGGAATACCGTGCCCTATGGTATTATCAGCCATTGTGTAGGTAAATCGTGAGCCAATTGTTTCAATTTGGTAACCAAATTGATTAAAAATAAACATGATAATCACACCAGCAATGAGTGCAGGTAGGTGCCCCGGTATTTTTACTTTAAGCTTTGGCCATGCAATTAACACCATCAGTGTGACAAAACCAACAATGGTGTCAGCGATATTGATAGTTGGTAGAGTTTTTGTTAATTCAATGACTTTGCTAATATAACTTTCAGGCATATGTTCGAGCGTTAAGCCAAAAAAATCTTTAATTTGCATGGTGGCAATAGTGATGGCAATGCCTGATGTGAAGCCTAATACAACAGGGAGTGGAATATATTCTATTAATCGACCTAATCGAATCAGCCCCATTAATACAAGAAACATACCAGATAGTAATGTTGCAATGAGTAGTCCAGATAATCCATATTGTAGTGACACAGGGTATAAGATAACCACAAATGCAGCCGTCGGGCCAGAAACACTAAAACGAGATCCCCCCGTTAATGCAATCACCAAACCCGCAATAATGGCTGTGTATAGGCCATGCTGTGGTGGTACACCGCTAGCGATTGCCAATGCCATTGCAAGTGGGATAGCAATAATACCAACGGTTATGCCAGCTATTAAGTCTTTAGTAAAACGGGGGATGCTGTAAGGCGTGTTTATACATGCTGATATTAGTGCACAGCTAATTTTGGTACCAGAAATGCCATATAATTTCATGTGTTTAATTAATTAAAGGGAAGTTGTGTTGAGTATCTAATAAGATAATCTTTTTTACGAAAAATAAAAGAGTGTTATGAAAATAATCATCTTTTTTGTGAAATTTATTTATAGATAGAGTTTAATTGAAGCTATCTTTTTATGTTAATCTACAACGTAGATATTAGTGTTTTGTCTCTTTTTACTGTATTTATTAGCTTATTCTTTGTTTTTAATGGCATATTAGTGTTGTTTATTTGAGTGGGAGAAAACGTATGATTATGGTTCGTTTTCGAAAATTGTTTACTGTTTTTTTATGTGCGTTTTCTTCTATAAGTCTTGCTCAACCAACAATGATTGTTGGTTCTAAAACTGCTTATCAATATGATGCTAGGCAAAAGATTACACCAGCACCAATAGGGTATATGGCTTTTTACATTGATTATGTTGGGCGACATGGTTCTCGTTATATTAGTAAACCAAAATATGAAGATATTGCTTATCAAATTTTGTTAATGGCTGAAAAGCAAGATCAATTGACAGACCTTGGAAAGGATTTATTTAAGCAAATAATTCGCATTGCTGAACTAAATAAAGGTCATTATGGTGAGCTTACTGATCTTGGTCGTAAAGATATTGCCTTGATTAGCCAGCGTATGCAAAAGAATAATCCAACTGTTTTTAAAGGAAAGAGAATTGATGTTGTTTCATCTCGCTCACCAAGAGCAAAAGAAACCGCAGAAATTTTTGTTGAATCTTTCAAATCTAAATATCCAGATATCCAAGTCACTCAGCAACCCGAAGATCAGCAAATTTTATTGCGTTTTTTTGATTATTCTCCTGCTTATGATGAATATAAACACAGTAAAGCAGTTAAAAATGCGGTGAAATCGGTAGAAATGGCTTCTAAAACAGAGCAAATAAGCGAAGGAATAGTAAAAAAAATCTTTACTCATGATTTTATCGAAAAGTTAGATAATGGTATTGAGGTCGTCGATAAATCATCAGTAAAAACACGGGATTTTGTGATTTCTATTTATCAATTATATCAAGAGTTACAGGCATTTTCGTCTCAAGTATTAAAGGATAATAGACTTGACTTTAATCCGTATTTCTCGAGTGATGAAAATGCATGGTTGAATACAGTTGTTTCGGCTAAAAATTATCTGGAAATCGGCCCTGCTTTTGATGCAAATGGTATCCAAATAAAAATTGCAGCACCCTTGTTGTGGAATATGCTAAATACTGCTGATATTGCTATAGCAAATGATAATATTGATGCTAATTTACGTTTTGCTCATGCTGAAACCGTTTCACCTTTAGCTACTTTACTTGAAATTGAAGGTACAGCTACTACTGCTAATTCCATTTTTGATTATTATTCTGTTTGGCAAGCTGATAAAATTATTCCTATGGGTGCCAATATTCAATGGATTTTTTATAAAAGTAAACAAGCAAATCAGCCTATATTAGTGAAAGTATTATTGAACGAACGTGAAGTGCATCTACCTATAAAATCAGCGGATTATCCTTATTATCGTTGGAGTGATATGAAGCAATTTTATATTGATAAGCTCAATAAATTAGGCTTAGGAAATATTCCGCTGCAAGCAACAAAAGATTAAGCTGTAATGGAACGATTACAAGAGTTCAAAAGCAATATTTCTATCAGAAATATTGCTTTTTTATGATCATTAACCTAAAAGTAAAGCATCATCAGTGATTTTTTCACCACGTGTTTGTTCAAACATGGCTAAGAGATCGGTGACGGTTAATTTAGAGCGCTCTTCACCCGATACATCAAGTACCACTTGGCCTTGGTGAAGCATGACCGTTCGGGTACCATATTCTAAGGCTTGTTTCATTGAGTGGGTAACCATCATCGTTGTTAATTTGTTTTGTGAAACGATTTGATCGGTTAAATCTAAAACAAATTGTGCGGTTTTAGGATCCAGCGCGGCTGTGTGTTCATCTAGAAGTAGTATTTTAGATGGTTGTAACGTTGACATTAATAAGCTAACAGCTTGCCTTTGTCCACCAGAAAGCAGCCCCATCATGTCCGTTAATCGATTTTCAAGGCCTAGGTTTAATGTTGCTAGCTTCTCTTTAAATATTGATCGTGCTTTATGGTTAAGTGCTGGGAATAATGTGAATTTATGACCTCGGTTATAAGCAATTGCTAGGTTTTCTTCTATCGTTAGATTTTCACAAGTTCCAACCATCGGGTCTTGGAATACTCGCGCAACCATGCCGGCTCGTTTCCATGCTGGCCAGCGAGTGACGTCTTTATCATTGATCGTAATACGACCAGAATCAGTCAGTAAATCACCACTAATTGCATTGAGTAACGAGCTCTTACCTGCACCGTTGCTGCCTATGATAGTGACAAACTCTCCTTCACTGATATTCAGGTTTAACCCTCGCAATACATGATTTTCAATCGGAGTACCTTGATTAAAGGTTAATTGTAATTGTTCTGCTTTAATCATGTTACTTTCCTCTTTTTTTCGAGAGTTTTTTTAGTTGTTTTGGTAAAACAAGCGCTAATACCATTAATAATGCGGTGATAATATTGAGATCTTCTGTTCCAACACCGATACTTTTTAGGGATTCGTTACTTAATGCAAAAGCAATAAATAAACGGTACAAAATAGAGCCCAAAATGATCGCAAACATAATCGACCAAATACGTTTTGTTGGGAAGATGCTTTCACCAAGTATAATTGATGCAAGACCAATAACGATAGTGCCAACACCGATAGTAATATCGGCACTTCCTTGCGTTTGTACAAATAACGAGCCACCAAGCGCAATTAAACCATTTGAGATCGCCATTCCCAAAATGATAATGCCATCGGTTGGGATCCCTTGGGATTTTGCCATTCGTTGGTTAGTTCCAGTCGCCCTTAAGGCAAGTCCTTTTTGGGTATTTAAAAATAGATTTAGTAATATCCAAAATACAATTACAAACCCTAATATTATCAAATATTGTGCAATAGATTCATCAAAAGGAAGTGATGAGAAAATTGTATCAGAACCCAGTAATGATAGGTTTGGTGTACCTACAATTCTATTCGCTTCGTTCATGACATAGTGCCCAACACCTAAAATTCTTAGGTTTATTGAGTAAAGTCCCATCATCACAATAATACTAGCAAGTAGTTGTAATATATTTAGTTTCACATATAAAAAACCTGTCATGGCGCCAGCAAGGCAACCTGCAAACATGCCAAGGAATGTCGCCATCCAAGGATCAGCGCCGATATAGATAAATACTCCACATACCGCTCCACCTAGAGGGAAACTCCCATCAGCAGTAAGATCAGGAAAATCCAGTAAACGAAATGATATAAATACACCTAAGCTAACTAGTGCATAAATAAGGCCAATTTCGGTTGAGCCTAATAAAAATTCAAAAGACATTAAAAAAATCCATTAAAGTTAACCGCCAATATTGGCGGTTTAATGATAAAAGAGTAAAAACTAAAAATTATTTTTCAACAATTTTTGCGGCTGATTTTAATACATCTTCAGATAAGGTAACACCTTGGCGTTCAGCTGCTTTTTTGTTAATTGTGAGTTGAGTGATATTGCCCACTTGTGGGGGAATATCTCCCGGGTTTTCGCCATTAAGTATGCGGATGACAATTTTACCAGCTTGTCGACCAAGATCATAATAACTCATACCTAAAGCAGCAATGGCCCCACGTTCTGCTGAATCAGGATCCGATGCAATAAGAGGGATTTTACTTTCGTTCGCCACTTTTGCTAAAGCTTCATAAGCTGAAACCACGTTATTATCTGTTGTGGTATAGATTAAATCAACTTTACCTTTTAAACTTCGAGCAGCGGTTGAGATATCTGATGTTCGTGGTGCGGGTACTGCTGTAATTTTTATGTTGCGTTTTTCAAGTGCGGTTTGTAACTCTTTAAGCACAATTGTGGAATTTACTTCACTTGGGCTGTAAATATAACCGATATTTTTAGTATCAGGTTTAATTTTTAGCATCATATCGATTTGAGAATCAAGAGATAAGGCATCAGAAACACCTGTTACATTTGTTTTTGATGCTTCCCAACTCGGGGTTAATTTTGCTGCAACAGGATCGGTTACCGCTGTAAAAACGATAGGAATACGTTTTGTTGTGGCAACTAAAGCTTGTGTACTTGGGGTTGCAATACCGACGATAACATCAGGCTTACTGGCCGCAAATTGTTTGGCAATTTGCGCCGCATTTGCACTAGTTCCTTGCGCGCTAGCAAACTGTAATTTTAAATTTTCTCCATCAATATAACCGTTATCTTTTAATTCATCTTCAACCCCTTTGCGTACATTGTCTAATGCTGGGTGTTCAACGATGGCCGTAATGGCTACAAATTTTTGTTCCGTCTTAGACTCAGCAAAAGAACAAAATGTTACTAATGATAAACTCATTAGTATGCAAAATTTAATAATAGAATTACGCATCATAAAATGCTCCTGTAATATTTTTTTTACATATAAGTTAAATATTGAGTTACTATAAAGCAAAATTAGATAATTTTCTAGAGTAAAAATATTGTGTGTAAATATTTCGTTACAATTATGAATGACTGTTATTATTAAACAAAAGATGTTTTAACGGATTATTTTATTTTTGAATTAAAGTTGGCTATCAGTTGTGTTTGTTGATTAGGAACGGTTGTTTGCATATTGAGAGCCTTGTCCACTTAATTAAACAAGGCTGTTAATTTATTTTATTCAATGATTTCCAATGACTTTATCTGCCGATTTAATGACTTCTGGCGTTAATGTGATGCCTTGTTTTTTAGCTGCATCGGTATTGATGACAAGGCGTAGGTCTTTTCCTAGTTCTGGGGCTATGCTCCCTGGATTTTCACCTTTTAAAATACGTACAACAAGTTTACCTGATTGACGACCTACATCATAATAACTCATGCCGTATGCCGCAACTGCACCCCTTTCAATGGCATCAGGAAATGAGGCTAAAAGGGGAATTTTATTTTCATTGGCAAATTTGACTAAAGATTCGTAGGCTGAAACAACATTATTATCCGTTGTGGTATAGATCAAATCAACTTTACCTTTTAAAGAAGCTGCCGCTGTTGAAATATCTGCTGTTCTTTGAGCGGGTACAGCAAAAAGGGCGATCCCTTGTTCTGTTAATAAAGTTTGAAGGTGTCTTAGCACAACCGTTGAATTAATTTCACTCGGGCTATAAATATAACCGACCGATTTAACATTAGGTACGATTTTTTTCATGAAATCAATTTGTGGACCTATTTCTTGGTAATCAGACACCCCAGTAATGTTGGTACCTGTTGGTTGCCAATCTTTAGTTAATTTAGCCGCTATTGGATCGGTAATACCAGCAAAGACGATAGGAATGTGCTTAGTTGCAGAGGCGGTAGCTTGTGCGCTTGGTGTTGCAATTGCAACAATAACATCGGGCTTTGTTGTAGTAAATTGCCTTGCAATTTGAGCTGCAGTTGCGCTACTTCCTTGTGCACTTTTATATTGTACAGTCAAATTTTCATTTAACTTATAGCCGCTGTTTACTAGTTCATCTTTGACACCATCACGGATTTGATTTAATGATGGGTGTTCAACGATCGCCGTAATGGCAACATTTTTCATTGTATCTGCAAAACTATAAAAAGGCGTAAGTAATACTATTATTAATAAAATAAAGCGTTTCATAAAATACACTCATAAACTAGTACAATAGTTTTATTGTATCCTTATTCATCAGAAAAGTTAAGCTGTATTTTATGAATTAATGGTTATTATTAACAAAATCGTTATACGACCATCGTAAATTATTTCTTAATCATAGTTTTATATATGCTTTTTATTGGGCAAATATAAAAGGGTTTATTCCACTTTTGGCAAAGCCTTCTTCTTCTGTTTTGATGTCTAATATCAACGAGGCAATATCATCAGCAATGAGCTCAATGTGTGGATCTTTATCTTGATCGAGGATTTTTAAATAACTATGGCAAGCATCACAACATTCTGTTTTGATGGCGGATAGTTCTATGTCGAGCGAAAAGTATTGGATGTCTTTCATATTATCACAAGTCGTGCATTTGATTCGAGGTACATACCACTCACTTTCGCACAAACTACAATGCAAATAGCGTAAGCCATTGTTACTACCTAATTGAATGATACTGGCAACGGGCATGCTGTTACATACGGGGCATAAACAGTTTTTATCTGTACTTTCTGCTATTGCTTTACCTTTGATTTGGCTTGCTAGCTGGCTGTAATAAACCGACAAGCTTGACCAAATAAATAAAGCTTCGTTACCATCTACACAATCAAATTTACCATTGAGTAAATGTAGCGCTTTATCTTGTAATTGTTGGGTAGTATTTTGTTTAAGTTGCTCAATAACTAATGCTATTTGTTCGGTTGTTGCAGTTATCGAACTTAATAAGTTATTAAGATATTCTTGCCAAACGTTGGACAAAGGGAGGTTGTTTAAACTTAATGGTGGATATTTATCATTTAGAAGGTGAGATAAATCGACTTCAGCCGAAGGCTGTTTGGCCAAATTAGCTTGTTGTTCGACGATTTGTGCGCAAAAATTTAAATAATCATTAAACGGGTTATTGGTCGCCAATGTTTTTAAACGCTTTGCTCGATGAGCATAAATATTTTGGGGTGATGGAAAAAAAAGTAACGGGATCTGCCTAATCACTGAGTTTGATGCTTGTTGTTCAAGTTGTTTTTGTGGGATTATTTTTATACTCATTGTACATTCTCATTGATTGTGATTTAGCTGATTATTGGCTTTATGTCATTAAGCGGAGTACCGCTGATGGTATGCTCAGCGGTAAAAATGGCTAAATAGGTTTATGTTCAATATCATTCTCGACGTCATGTTTAGCGGTAGCTTTGTTTTGCTCGGATTCAGTTTTAGCATTTAATTCTGCTTGATAACTTTTTTCCATTTCTTCTTCATACCAAGCGGAATGATTTTTTCGTGCCCAAGCACGTGATACGTAACCTGTTATCATCCCTTTAATTGAGCCTTTAACCCAAATTGCCATATAAGCATGACCAATAGCAAGTAGAATTAAACCAATAGCGGCAAGTGAGTGGAAAAATATTGCTATACGGACAATGGTGACAGAAAAATTATCTGAAAAATAACGGCGCCACATGATAAGTCCTGAGATCAATAAGACAAAAATTAAACTCATAATGCACCAAAATAAAAACTTTTGGCCGGCGTTATATTTACCAATTGGGATCCCTCTCTCTTTTCCTACAATGACGGATCTGAAGTTTTTTATCCATATTAAATCATTTTTATCGGGAATATTATGACGAGCTAATTTTAGAAACATAAACATAAGTAATACAAAAACGACACACCCCAAAAATGGATGTAATACTCTTACTAATTGTGGCGTGCCAAGGAATAATCCAAACAGTTTAATAGATGGAAAAAATAGGGATAAGCCCGATAGCGCAGTAAGAATAAATAGACACACCATACACCAATGACAGAAGCGAACAATCAATGGTGTTCTTAATATCATGTTTTTCTTATTCATGATGATTCTCCTGTTTTGATGAATTGGTACTATTTTTACGTTCAAAAATGGGTAAACCTAACCGTTTTCGAGCTTGTTTATCTGCTTCTTTCTCGTCTTCAATATCCTCCTCCTCGACAGCGACTGCACCAACTCCCATATAGTGGAACAGTAAGCCTCCAAAAGTTGCAATAAATGTAGCAGCAGAAAGTGGTTTCCAAATTCCTTTCCAAAATTTAACTATTTCGCTAATTTGTGGATCTTTTGGCAAACCGTGGTAAAGCTCTGGTTGATCAGCATGATGCAACACATACATAACATGCGTACCACCGACACCTTGTGGGTCATAAAGTCCGGCATGTTCAAAACCACGTTTTTTCAAATCTACAATTCGATTTTCAGCATGACGAATCATATCTTGTTTAGTACCAAAGTGAATCGCACCAGTTGGACAGGTTTTAACGCAAGCAGGTTCTTGCCCAACTGCCACACGATCCACACATAAAGTACATTTGTACGAATGATTATCTTCTTTACTAATTCGAGGAATATTGAACGGGCAACCCGCAACACAATAACCGCAACCAATACAATGCTCAGATTGAAAATCAACAATACCATTAGCATATTGAATGATCGCACCTTCTGACGGACAAGCTTTTAAGCAGCCAGGATCAGCACAATGCATGCAGCCATCTTTACGGATAAGCCATTCAAATTTACCGTTAACTTCAACTTCGGAATAGCGCATTACTGTCCATGCTTTTGGCTCTAAATCAGCAGGGTTATCATACACACCAACGTTATTACCGATTTCGGCTCGGAGATCGTTCCATTCGCTACAAGCTACTTGGCAAGCTTTACAGCCGATACATGTTGTTACATCTATTAATTTTGCTACTTCTTGTTGATAATCGCGTGCTCGTGGCGCTGGCGTTAATGCGTTTGTTGCAGAGCGGCGAATAATATCTTGTGTTTGTAATGACATAATTCATTCCCCCCTTATGCCGCGCTGGTCACTTTTTCGATATTAACTAAGAATGATTTGTATTCTGGTGTTTGTGAATTTGCATCACCTAAATGAGGCGTTAATTCGTTCACTAAAAATCCTTTCTTTGTCTGACCTGTGAATCCCCAAACAATAGGAATTCCAATAGTTTCGATTTCTTTACCATCAACAGTTAATGTCGGAAGACGTTTTGTCACGACAGCTTTAGCTTTGATATAGCCTCGGTATGATGTCACTTTGACTGTGTCGCCTAATTTGATGCCTTTTTTATTGGCTAAATTTTCACTCAGTTCAATAAATTGTTCTGGTTGAGTGATAGACGCTAATTTTGCATGTTGTGTCCAAAAATGGAAATGCTCGGTAATGCTGTAAGTGGTGCCAACATAAGGAAATTCGCTGGCATTGCCTAATCGCGCCAAGTCTTCTTTAAATACACGAGCTACTGGGCTACTGATTTGATTTGGATGAAAAGGGTTATTGGTAATTGGTGTTTCAAACGGTTCATAATGTTCAGGGAATGGCCCATCGACTAACCGATTTAAACAAAATAATCCCCCTAAACCATCATTATTCATAATAAATGCACCCGCACCAGCACTTGGTGGTAATGTTGCTGTAAAATCAGGAACATCGTTACCCACCCAACTTGAGCCATTCCATTTGACTAAAACGCGTTTTGGATCCCATGGTTTGCCATTTTCATCTGCTGAGGCACGGTTATAAAGCACTCGTCTATTCATTGGCCATGCCCAAGCCCAACCAGCATGAACGCCTTTTCCTGACGGATCGCTTGGATCGCGTCGAGCCATTTGATTTCCTTGCTCAGTCCAAGAACCGCAGAATATCCAAATACCTGATGAGGTTGTACCGTCTGCTTTTAATTGAGAAAAACCACTTAATAGCTGGCCTTTTTTAAGAATAACATTGCCATTGGCATCGGTTATATCAGCAAGTGCACGGCCATTATAATCTTTGGCTAATTCTTCAGCCGCTGGTCCTTCTGGATCTTCATAATCCCAAACTAAATTATCAATTGGTTCGTGATAAGCACCACCTTCTTCAGCGTATAATTCTTTAATTCTCAAAAAGATACGTGCAATAATTTCGGGATCATATAAAGATTCGCCAGGAGGTCTTGCTGCTGCCCAATGCCACTGTAGCCAACGAGAGGAGTTAACTATTGTTCCGTTTTCCTCGGCAAAACAGTTAGATGGTAATCTAAAGACTTCAGTTTGAATTTTGCTAGAATCTACATCATTCGATTCACCATGATTTTTCCAAAACTCAGCGGTTTCTGTAGGCATAGGATCAATGCTAACTAGGAATTTTAAGTTAGATAGACCTTCACGGACACTATTTTTATCAGGTAACGCAGCAAGTGGGTTAAAGCCCTGACAAATAAATCCATTAGCTTGACCGTCACGCATCATTTTACTGAATCTTAAAACGTCATAGGTTTTATCCCATTTTGGTAACCAGTCAAAACCCCAATCGTTATCTTTAGTCGATTTATCGCCATACATTGACTTCATAAAGCTGACAAAGAATTTTGGATAATTTCCCCAAAAATTCACCTCGCTCGAACCAAGCGGCTTTGGTGTTTTTTCTTCCAAATATTGAGCGAGTGAAACTTGAGACTCTTTGGGCAAATCAAGATAGGCAGGTAAGCGATTTGATAATAAACCGACATCGGTTAAACCTTGAATATTTGAATGGCCACGAAGAGCATTAACACCACCGCCCATTACACCAATATTACCTAAGATAAGCTGGATCATTGCAGCAGTACGGATAATTTGTGAACCATAACTATGCTGAGTCCAACCTAATGCGTATAGAAAAGTAGCAGCCCTATCATTGGTCTTTGTACTAGCCAGAGAGCGACAAACATGTAAAAACCCATCAATTGGGCTACCGGTCACTTTATTTACCATTTCTGGAGTATAGCGACTAACATGTTGTTTTAATAGATTCCAAACACAACGAGGATGGCTGAGCGTTTTATCTCTAAGCGCATAACCATTTTCATCTTTTTGATATGCCCAGCTTGTTTGATCATATTGGCGATTAGTCGCGTCATAACCGCTAAACAACCCACTATCGGCATCAAAATTGAAATCATCACGCACAATAAGGCTTGCATTACTATGCGTGACTAAATACTCAAAGTTAACTTCGTTATGAGTAATTAGATAATTAATAATACCAAGTAAAAATGCAATGTCAGTTCCTGAACGAATTGGCACATAGTGATCAGCAACAGAAGCCGTTCGGTGAAAACGGGGATCGATGGCTATGAGCTCAGCACCATTATTAATTTTTGCTTCGATTGCCCATTTAAAACCAACTGGGTGAGCTTCTGCAGCATTACCTCCCATAACAATGACAACATTGGCGTTTTTGATATCGTTCCAATTATTGGTCATTGCACCACGTCCAAAAGTGGCAGCTAAACTTGATACCGAAGGACCATGACAAACGCGTGCCTGAGTTTCAAGGCTTAACATTCCTAACGCGCGGGCAACTTTAAACGCTAACCAACCAGTTTCATTACTGGCAGCTGATGTGACCAGCCATCCAGTTGTAGTCCAGCGATTAACAGTGTTGCCTTTGTCGTTTTTTTCAACAAAATTTTTGTCTCGATCAGCTTTCATTAAACGAGCAATGCGATCAATGGCATCATCCCAACTTATTCTTTGCCATTTATCTGAACCCGGAGCACGGTATTCTGGATATTTAACACGATTTTCACTTTTTATATAATCAAGAACACCAGCTCCTTTAGGACACAGTGAACCACGACTAACAGGGTGATCTGGATCCCCTTCAATATGAAAAATGGAAGATTCGGCATTTTTAGCCCCATCTCCTCGGCTATAAAGTAGCATTCCACAACCAACTGAACAGTAAGTACAGTTATTACGGGTTTCTTTTGATTTGAGTAATTTAAATTGGCGAGTTTGTGCAAGTGCGACATTCGGCGCTAGTCCGAGTGTGGCTACTGTTGTGCCTGCCATACCACCAGCGCAGATCTTAAAGAACTGTCTACGGTTAAACAGCATATGGACTCCTTAGAAAGCTGACATTACATTTTAATTTATTATATTATATTGGAAGCGATTGACGTCCTTACTAATTGTAATGATAATCTTTAATGAAATGGAAATAAAGGAAAAAACAAACAGGAATCCAGAAAATTTGATATGTGTCAAATTTTATACAAAATAGTTGTTATTTATATCAATCTATTCTCTATTGATTGGTTTATTATTGGCCTAAATTTGCCCATTTTGATAAATGGGCAAACTGCATTAGTGAACTTAGCTATTGGATTGCTTTGTTAAAGGGTTAATTTCGTCAATGGTTTGCATTACCCTTGTGGTAATAAGTGGTTTAAGGATTTCGTTCATTTTTTCAATTTTTGGTATGTTTTCGTCACCTTCATCATCTAGATAACCTTGTTCACGTAGCGATGCAACAAGAGTTGAAAATACGCCCTTATCAAAGAACTCAGGGGAATTAATACCGTGTAATACAGATAATCGCTCGGCAATTAATCGGCCTTCTTTTTCTAGCGTTGCCCTGCTAATTGTTGGATCTTTTTGTAATAAAGAAAACGCAATAGCATAACGTTGCAGTGTATCTCTAGATGATGAAGCAAGTAATTGTAATCCTGAAATTTTTAAATAATTTACTACCAACTTATCTGTCGAATCATTAATTAAATTCAACTCGGTATAAGTTGCAATGATTTGTTGTACATATTCAGTAAGTTGTTCATCATTATGATAAAGGAATAACTCTGATTTGATTAAAGGGAAAAGTCGCTTTACTTGTTCTAAGATTTCGTCAGATGATATGTGGTTATGTTTAAGCACAATTCTGGCTATGATAGCAGGGATAATCAGCAAATGCTGAATATTATTGCGATAATACGTCATTAATACTGCTTGTTCGGTAGTAAGACCGACCATTTCGCCAACTTTGTCGGTGGTAATAATGAATTTCCCCATATCTTTAGCGTGTTCAAATAATTCTTCGGGTGTCTGATCTGGAATAGTAATTAAATTTGAATAAGGGACTTTTTTAAGTAATTTTAAAAGATAATCAATATGTTCAACAAGTCTAACTTTGGTGAGTGCACGTTGGTCTGCAGCCAATAATATTGAGCAACATAAGTTCATCGCGTTAATTGCCGCTGATGAATTGATGTGTTCCATAATTTTCTTAGCAAGTAAGTTAGTTGTTGGGGTCAACCATTGTGGGCGTTGGGTTCCTGTTGGTTCGATAGCATCTCGCCATTCTGGAACGTGTTGGTTTAGAAATTGATTTAATGGAATAGGTTGACCAAAGTTAACATAACCAAATCCTAATTTTTTTAGTTTTAAAAATGCTTTGATAGTACGCCATAAACTCTCTTTTTCTTTTTTAGCTCCACGCAATTCGTTGGCATAGGTTGCGACCTCTAATACATGTTCATAACCAATATAAACAGGAACAATGGCAATCGGTCTTGCATCACCACGTAGTAATGTTTGAATTGTCATCATTAACATACCCGTTTTAGGATCAAGTAACCGACCTGTACGTGAGCGCCCACCTTCAATAAAATACTCAACAGCATAACCACGAATAAATAACTCTGCTAAATATTCTCGAAAAACGGATGTATAGAGTTTATTACCACGGAATGAACGACGAATAAAAAACGCACCTAATCGTCTAAAAATAGGGCCGGCAGGCCAAAAGTTTAAATTAATACCAGCAGCAATATGAGGAGGTACTAACCCTTGTCGATAAAGTACATAAGATAATAATAAGTAATCCATATGACTACGATGACAAGGTACATAGACAATCTCTTGTCCATTTTGTGCTAATTCGCGAACGGGATCTGCATTGGTCACTTTGAGCCCTTGATAAAGCCTATTCCACGCCCAAGTAAGGACAAAATCAGTCACTCTAAGCATATGATAAGAAAAATTAGCGGCAATTTCGTTTAAATTAGCTAATGCATTTTTTTTTGCTTTATCAAGACTGATATTTTTACTTTTGGCTTCTTCTCGTATTGCTTCTGAAAGTGCTTGTTTTTTGAGGAGATTATTCAACATTGCTTGGCGAACAGGCAGTTTAGGACCAATTGAAGCCATGCGTTGTTTTGCAAAATGAATACGTGCAACGCGGGCCAGTTTATGTGCTAACACTGAAAGATCTTGTTTATCAACATGAATATCTTTAAACGAAACAGTATGAGAAAAACGTGTATAACAGTCTCTTCCTGATGTGATTATTTTTAGAAATTTACTAGTTGCACCAAGTACTTGTAGCGATAGCTTTTTTTTACCTTCTTTATCTGGCCGACGTCCAAACATGACCGAAACGGGTAACATTTGAATATCAAGATCATGATTTTGTTGATGTGCAGAAATATAATCTCTTAAAATACTAATAGATTTTTTTCTTTGTTGGTTAGATGCAAAAATACCGGGGCCTTTATCAATATAGATATAAGCAGGAACGGTTTTTCCGTTGATATTGATACCAATTAATGGATCCGGTAAATTATATTGCAAACACAGAGAGCGAATTACCATTAAATCGATTTGAGAATTGTAAGGTAGGACATATAAAATTGGCCTATCAGTATCAAGGTTTAATTCTGCTATTGGGTCAGTAGGAATCGGTTTACTTTTAACAAAAATTTTGATCAAAAGTTGGATAAGAAAAAAATAGACTTTAGTCCACCAAGAAAACATAAAAAAATAAACCTCATACTTTTGCGTTATTCATATACTTAAAAAGCGATGAATTGAGTATATACTTGTTATTACCCAATCGTTAGTAAATTTGCGTAATCTTTAGACAATATGATTAAAACAACCTAAAGTCAAATTATAACGGTTTATTGCTATCAACGCCACGAACCGAATTGGCTTTTATGCTAATGTTGATTATATATTACTATCTATTGATTTATTAAGATAACTAACAGTTTTCTGAAATAATCTACCGTTACTGAGTTAACTTATTGTTTTGGTGTAATACTTCTAAAATATATCGTAATTGATTAACATCCAATTGTCCGGGTGCCGATGCATTTTTTGCAGCACCAAAGGTCATTGCTGAACCAAATGTCGAACCCGCAATACGACTAATAGCGCCTAGCCCCGCCATTGACATAGTAATAATCGGTTTTATAGCATATTTTTCGTTCATTTCGGTGGTGGCAGCCAGTAAGGTTAATACATCATTCGTGGTTTTGGGCATAACGGCAATTTTAGGAATATCAGCCCCTAAATCTTGCATTTTTCGTAATCGATTAACGATATCATTTTTAGGCGGTGTTTTTTCAAAATCATGGTTTGAAGCTATAACAAAGACCTGATTTTTGTGTGCAATATCAATAATATCTTTTACATAATCATCGCCAATAAATACTTCAACATCAATCAGATCGACAAGCCCACTACAGGCCATTTCTTTATTTAATTGAATATAAGAGGATAATGCCCAAGGTTTCGCTCCGCCTTCGTTTACCGTTCTAAAGGTGAATAAAAGTGGTTTATTTGGTAATAAATCTACAATTATTTTAGCGACTTGTTTAACCGCATGAATGTCATCAACTTGGGTAAAATGATCGACTCGCCACTCTAAAACATCAAAATCAATTGATTGCAAAAACTTAACTTCCTCAATTAATTCTGCTTGAGTTTTACCAACAATCGGTACAATAATCTTTGGTGCGCCTACACCGATCTCAAGTTGTTTAATAGTGACTGTTTTCATTTTATTTCCTGTTAATTGTCGACAATTTTATTATAGGGTTTTATTTTATGGATTATATTTAAATAAAACAATAGAATAAGACAAGTTAATATAATGTTATCACATAAAGTTGAACTAATCGTTAAAGCCCATTTTCTCTTTTACGTATTCGATGGGTGCTTCTTCGCCTGTCCATATTTTTATTTGTGCAGCCCCTTGCCATAGCATCATGCCAATTCCATTTAAGGTTTTGCAACCTTGTTGTTCGGCCATTTCTAGTAGTTTTGTTTTACGTGGGCAGTAAATACAGTCTGTCACAATAAGATCTGAGTGTAACATGGTAGGATCGGTAATTAAACTTTGACCTTCTAATGGCTTCATCCCGACGCCTGTTGCATTACAAAGAACAGTACTTGTTGCTATTTCATGGCGTAGCTGCTTGTTGTCGGCAAGATCGATAACACGTACATGGCATTGCGTATTTTGGTTCAATTTTTTTGCAACTGCTTCTATTTTGGTATAGCAATCATCTTTTTGATTAAATATCACGATTTCTTTCACGCCATCAAGAGCAGCTTGCACGGCAATGGCGGTGCCTGCACCACCAGCACCAAGGATGGTAATTTTTTTGCCTATCACATCAATGTTAGCTTCTTTGAGCATACGCATGTAACCCATACCATCAGTGTTATAACCTGTTAAAACACCATTATCATTTGAAATAGTGTTACATGCTCCACTCATCTCAACGGCTGGAGTTAGTTTATCAAGGTATTGGCAGACGAGTTGCTTGTTGGGCATAGATACTGCACTACCGCGTAGACCTAATGCTCGGAGGCCTTTAATTGCATCAGGGAGTTTTTCTTGGTCAACTTCAAACGCCAAATAAACATAAGGCACATTCATTTTAGCATAAAGGGTATTTTGCATTTGTGGGGATAAACTATGGCGAATAGGATATGCCATTAAACCAATCAATAAAAAATTTCCGTCGATATTACTTCTCATTAACCATTCTCCACAACCAGTTTTGCTTTGGTTTTATTTTTAATAATTCTTCAACAATATATTTAGGATTTTGTCTACCAAACAAGAGTGAGTATACACTATCAATTGCACTTTAACCATGTATCGCCTAGAATAATGAACTTTGTTCATTAATTAAAAATATATTTATGAATACAATACTTGAGTTGTTCTCGTCGATAAATGCCGTTGTGATAGCGGTAATTTGTATGTTAATTTTGTCACTTTGTCGTGTTCATGTGGTTATTAGCTTAATTATTGGGGCTTTTATTGGTGGTTTATTTAGTCATTTGTCTCTAAAAGAAACGATTGATGCTTTTAATACAGGCATCAGTAATGGTGCCAACATTGCACTTTCTTACGCTATGCTCGGTGCTTTTGCGGTGGCGATATCAAAATCTGGTTTACCAGAGCTATTGGCTGATAAAGCAATACAACAGCTTACAACAAGTAGTGCTAAAAAGCGTATTAAATGGTTATTAATTATTATTATTGCGCTAGTAAGTGTTTCCTCACAAAATGTCATTCCCATTCATATTGCATTTATACCGCTTTTAATTCCGCCTCTTTTATATGTGATGTCGCGATTACAACTCGATAGACGAATGATTGCCTGTATTATGACATTTGGGCTTATTACTCCGTATATGTTTTTACCTGTTGGTTTTGGTAACATCTTTTTGAATCAAATTTTATTAAAAAATATTACTGCATCGGGAATGGATGTGAGTCATGTCAATGTAATGCATGCCATGGCGATCCCAGCATTAGGAATGTTTGCTGGTTTGTTATGGGCAATTTTTGTCAGCTACCGTAAACCAAGAGAATATAAACTTATCCATGAACAGAAAAACCTTGATATGTTAAATAACGTCAATAAGCGTTCATTGATAGTGTCGTTATTGGCAATTGTTCTTTCATTTGCTATTCAACTTTATACTGGGTCAATGATTTTAGGTGCTTTAATTGGTTTTATCTGTTTTATTGTATCGGGGTCAATAAAGTGGGGTGAAGCCGATGGGGTGTTTACTGATGGTATTAAAATGATGGCAATGATTGGCTTTGTGATGATTTCAGCACAAGGCTTTGCCGAAGTACTTAAGCAGACTCACGAAATTGAACCACTAGTCATGAACAGTGCTGCTTTATTTGCGGGTAACAAAATTGTTGCTGCTTTTGTAATGATGTTAATTGGGTTAGTGATTACATTAGGTATTGGTTCGTCATTTTCGACTGTACCTATTATTGCCGCCGTTTATGTGCCACTGTGTGTTCAACTTGGTTTTTCGCCAATTGCTACTGTCTGTTTAATTGGTGCGTCGGGTGCGATTGGTGATGCGGGTTCGCCTCCATCGGATACCATTTTGGCAACATCGGCTGGGCTGAATAGTGATGGACAACATGATCATATTCGCGATAGTGTTATCCCTACATTTACCCATTTTAATATTCCGCTATTTATTGCGGGTTGGGTTGGATCATTAATCTTATAATCAACATAATTGTTGTCGTTTAGGTCATTATGAATAATAAATTACACCAAAATATTCGTGCAGTTTGTGCGCAAGCTATTTTTAACGTGCTGGAAGAGGGGCAGTCATTAAGTGCGACATTGACAGCTTTAAGTCATCAAATAGCCGATAAAGATAAGGCATTAGTGCAAGAAATCTGTTTTGGTGTGATGCGAGTATTACCAGAACTTAATTTCTATATTCACTCCTTAATGAGTAAAGTGTTAACCGGTAAAAATAGAATTTTGCACTATTTATTGTTAGTGGGGATTTACCAGATTCTTTATACCCGAATCCCAGAACATGCTGCAGTTGGCGAAACAGTCAATGCTGTTAATACACTTAAAAAAACACAACTTAAAGGATTAATAAATGGCGTACTACGCGAATTTTTACGCCAACAAACCTCATTACAACAAACATTTACACAAGATAGTAAGCAACAAAACCAGCAAACATTACACCCAAGCTGGTTGTTAACTCGTCTTAAACAAGCCTATCCACAGCAATGGCAAACCATCGTTAATGCTAATAATCAAAAGCCACCAATGTGGTTACGGGTTAATCTTAATCAATATTCAGTCAGTGAGTACCAACAATTACTTGCTGAGCAACAAATTGAATCCGATAGCTTTCCAGAGTTACCTAGTGCACTGCGATTATTGTCTCCTGTCAATGTGAACAAATTGCCATATTTTAATGAGGGTGCTGTTACTGTACAAGATCTGTCCGCTCAATATGCAGCTTATTTGCTTGCTCCACAAAATGGCGAGCACATTTTGGATATGTGCGCAGCTCCTGGTGGTAAAACCACACATATTTTAGACGTTGCTCCAAAAGCGCAAGTTTTAGCGGTAGATATTGATCCTAACCGAGTAAAACGTATTGTTGAAAACTTAGCTCGCTTAAAACAGCAAGCTGAAGTGAAAGTAGGAGATGGGCTAACGCCCGAAAATTGGTGTAAAGGGCGAAGTTTTGACCGTATTTTACTTGATGCACCTTGCTCGGCAACGGGGGTTATTCGTCGTCATCCTGATATCAAATGGTTACGCCGTGATAGTGATATAGCGCAGTTGACGGAATTACAATACACTATTTTAACTAAAATCTGGGCTTATTTAAAAATTGGTGGCACATTAGTTTATGCTACTTGCTCAATTTTACCTGACGAAAATAAATTACAAATTGAACATTTTTTACAAGAAAATCCCAACGCCAAATTGCAAGGTGAACTTAAACAATTTTTACCTACTGAAAATGGTGGTGATGGTTTCTTTTATGCTGTTTTAAATAAAGTGTAATTAATTTGCTTGTGTCTAACTGCTCACTCCTATTTTTATTTATTATTTGGTTGCTATAACTAGAGTTATTCAAATCATAAAGTGTTAATGCTAGTCTTTATGCTGTTAAAAAGTTTCATTTAATATTTTGTTTAAGTATAAAAATGGGTGAAGGTACAACTAAATCCTAACTTGGACAATCTTTAGTAGTTATGGTAAATTTTGGGCTTATTTTATGTTATGAAGACGTTTTAATATGGCTTATACGCTTACCTATAATGATTTACCTGAAAATATTCAACATTGGCAAGGTTTACCCCTTTCATTAAATGGTTGTGAAGTGGTTCCTTTAGATTATAATGCCGGTAAAACAGGCTGGATTATTTATGGCAAAAAATTAAATAAGACTATCTTGTCAAAATTCCAAAATCAGTTAACTATGCCTATGGTGATTGTTTCATCATGGAAAATCAAAACTTACCAAATTGTTCGTATTGCAGGGGTGATACCTAAAAAAGCCAAATCGATTTCATTAGCATTAGGTATTGATGTTGCCCCAATCGATAATTTACCCACGCTACGCTCCCCGGGGTTACTTGTTATGGACATGGATTCGACAGCGATTGGTATTGAATGTATTGATGAGCTTGCCAAATTGCAAGGGGTTGGTGAACAAGTTGCCGCAGTGACCGAACAAGCAATGCGTGGTGAGCTTGATTTTGCTAGCAGTTTACGCAAACGAGTGGCAACCTTAAAAGGCGCACATCAAGCTATTTTAGATCAAGTCAAAGACAATTTACCGCTGACTTCGGGGCTGACTTATTTAGTAAAAGAACTGCATAAAAAAAACTGGCATGTTGCCATTGCGTCGGGGGGATTTACCTATTTTGCTGATCACTTAAAGCAAAAATTAAAACTAGTTGATAGCTATGCCAATGAATTAGAGATTAAACATGGCAAATTAACCGGTAAAGTCAAAGGGCAAATTGTTGATGCTAAATATAAAGCAAGAACATTACAACAGCTAGCGGCATCATTGGAAATTCCTATTGAGCAAACTGTCGCCATTGGTGATGGTGCCAATGATTTGATGATGATCCGTATTGCTGGTCTTGGAGTCGCTTATCATGGTAAACCTAAAGTGGTTGAAAAGGCTAGGATTAGCATTAACTATGCTGATTTAACGGGGCTATGGTGTATTTTATCCACTAGTTTATTAAGTGAAGGTTAGGAGATTAAATTGGCAAAAGCAGTAAAACGTGCTTATGTTTGTAATGATTGCGGAGCAGATTACCCGCGTTGGCAAGGGCAATGTAGCTCATGTCATGCTTGGAACACTATTACCGAAGTTAGACTTGCTAGCGCATCATCGCGTAATGACCGATTAACGGGGTATGCGGGTAGTGGTGCTGGGCAGGCTAAAATTCAAAAATTATCCGAAATCAGTTTAGAGGCATTACCTCGGTTTTCAACTGGATTTTCAGAATTTGACCGCGTGCTTGGTGGGGGCGTTGTGCCGGGCTGTGCTATTCTTATTGGTGGTAACCCGGGAGCAGGTAAAAGTACATTGTTACTGCAAACCATGAGTAAGCTCTCATCAAAAATGAATACACTTTATGTAACAGGTGAAGAATCCCTTCAACAAGTTGCAATGCGTGCACACCGATTGGGTTTACCTGCTGATAATATCAATATGCTGTCCGAAACCAGCATTGAACAAATATGCTTACTGGCCGATCAGTCACAACCTAAACTAATGGTGATTGACTCAATTCAAGTAATGCACTTGACTGATATCCAATCATCCCCCGGCAGTGTTGCACAAGTACGCGAAACGGCGGCTTATTTAACACGTTTTGCCAAAACCAAAGGGATTGCCATTATTATGGTTGGGCATGTAACCAAAGATGGTTCGCTTGCAGGGCCAAAAGTGCTTGAGCATTGCATTGACTGTTCAATTTTATTGGATGGCGATGCCGATTCACGTTTTAGAACACTGCGAAGCCACAAAAACCGCTTTGGAGCAGTGAATGAACTGGGTGTGTTTGCTATGACCGAACAAGGTTTAAAAGAGGTTAATAATCCATCAGCCATCTTTTTAAGCCGTGGAGATGAAATGCTACCCGGTAGTTCGGTTATGGTACTGTGGGAAGGCACGCGCCCATTACTCGTTGAAATCCAAGCCCTTGTCGATCACTCTATGTATGGTAACCCAAGACGTGTGACTGTTGGTTTAGATCAAAATCGACTTGCGTTATTGCTTGCTGTGTTACACAGGCATGGGGGATTGCAAATGGCCGATCAAGATATTTTTGTTAATGTGGTTGGTGGTGTTAAAGTAACCGAAACCAGTGCCGATTTAGCGTTAATTTCGGCCTTAGTGTCCAGTTTCCGTAATCGGCCTTTACCTCAAGATATTGTGATTTTTGGTGAGATTGGCCTTGGCGGCGAAATTCGTCCCGTACCAAGTGGACAAGAACGTATTTCAGAAGCTGCTAAACATGGTTTTAAAAAAGCAATTGTACCGATTGCCAATATGCCTAAAAAGAAACCAGAAAATATGCAAATTTTTGGGGTAAAGAAAATATCAGAAGTGTTAGATATTTTAAGTAATTTTTAGCTAAAAATACACTTAGTTGCCTTACCACTGAGCGACCTTGGCGGTAAGGCATAAATAGAGTATTAAAATTAGGTTACCAAATAGGCACTAATAACAGAGCTCATAACATGGTTGATAAGCCGTTCCGCCCGGTAACTTCATACGATCTTGCTTAATAAAGCTACGCAATAAATTATCCATTTGTTTCATAATTTCGCTATCGCCTTGTAACTTATAAGGACCTTTTTCTGCAATTTGCTTCATACCAAACTCTTTAACATTGCCAGCGACAATACCTGAAAACGCACGACGCAAATCAGCGGCTAACAGTTCGACTGGTTGATCACGATGAAGATTTAATGACGCCATATTGGCATGTGTTGGCTCAAAAGGATGTTGCAATGATTCATCGATTTTTAATAGCCAATTAAATCCATAAGCATCGCCGGTTTTTAATCGTGAAGATTTAACGTGCTTAACACCCTCTTTCATAATGCGAGCGACCTGTTCCGGTGAATCAATCACAATTTGATAAAGCTTAGTTGCTTCATCGCCTAATGTGCTACGAATAAAGTTATCGATAGAAGCAAAATAGGCTTCACACTCTTTAGGGCCAGTTAAAATCAACGGCAATGTTTGCTGTTTATTGGCTGGATTTAGCAAAATACCCAGAATATAAAGTAGCTCTTCGGCTGTACCTGGTCCACCTGGAAAGATGATAATGCCATGCGCCATTCGCACAAACGCTTCAAGACGTTTTTCGATATCGGGCATAATAATTAGCTCATTGACTAACGCATTAGGGGGCTCTGCGGCGATAATTGACGGTTCAGTCATGCCAATAAAACGGCTCTCTTTATAACGCTGTTGTGCATGACCAACCGCAGCTCCTTTCATTGGTGCTTCCATTACACCGGGGCCACAACCAGTGCAAATGTTCAGCTCACGTAAACCCAGTTGCATTCCCACTTGGCGAGCATAGTAATATTCGTTTTCATTAATGGAATGTCCACCCCAACAAACGATCAAATTAGGCTCTTCGCCTACATGTAGCGCATTGGCATTACGTAAAATCGAAAACACAAGGTTAGAAATATAGAATGAATGATCTTTTTCAAGCTTGATATTTTCTATTAACTCTTTAATGGCAGTAATTTGACTATTTAAAAATAAAATATCGCGTAATACAGCAAACAGATTGGCTTGAATGGAGCGGATGATCTTACCATCAACAAAAGCGCTTTCAGGGGCATTCACTAATTCTAATTTAACACCGCGCTCTTTACTGATCACATTAATTTCAAAAGACTTAAATCTATCTAACAGATCCTTGGTGTTATCGGTTTTGCTGCCGGCATTTAATGTTGCTAATGAGCAATTCCGATATAATTGATAAAGCTCGCTGTTTGCTGACTTTTTTAAAAGATCGACTTCAGCCTGAGCGAGTAAATCCATTGATCCTAATGGGCTAATATGGGTAATCATCACAACCTCTATTTTGACGGTTTTATCAACAAAACGACTATTATATACTCAAACTGATTGAATAGGAAAAGTGGATCAATTTAATCAATTCAACACTTTGTTTTTAATTGATAATTTTGAATAAATGTTCAAAATTAAGTAACTTATTTTGAGTTAAATATTAAATGAATTAATTTTTATTGTGGTTAATAGCTTAATCATGCTATAAAATTATTTGGTATTTTAATTATGAAATTCAACAAGGTATAGAGTTAATGAGGAATGATTTTTACTTATTAAAAGGAACTGTAAGTTGTTTACAAGTAGATAAAAATCCGCAACAAACTGACACTAAGCTGACGATGACGGATCGAATAGAAAAAGATTTTTATGCGGTGTTTTGTTCAATTATAGCATTGATTTGCTTTTTTATTTGTTGTCGTCCGCCTTTAAGGGGGCAACGCTTTTGTTGCCAGATCGGCAATAAAAAAGTAGAGGGAAGGCTTAACAGGATTGGTTTTAATGAGGGCGATTATGTTGAAATGCTTGTTAAGCCGAAAAAAAATGATGTTTACCAGCCTTATGCCGTACGAATTCCGAAACAACATGCGATAATTTTCCCGCAACATATTGGTTTAACAACGTTCCCACTTTTAAAAGTTATTTTTATTTTGATGACGGTATTTGCCGTTGTTTTCCTACTTATTTTGTTAATTATTGAACTAGTTAACGATTGTTCATTAAAT
This sequence comes from Gilliamella sp. X-23, assembly GCF_057063545.1. NCBI lineage: Bacteria > Pseudomonadati > Pseudomonadota > Gammaproteobacteria > Orbales > Orbaceae > Gilliamella > Gilliamella sp. X-23. Next base: position 75,592 of record NZ_JBXSQG010000008.1, on the reverse strand, counting down.
TATATTTTTAACATATTTAAATACTGTTTTTTGGGGTGGATCATTGCAATTATTGTTTCTTTTTTGATAGGTGGAGGAGGATACTCTTTTATTTCTAATCAAATTTATGCCTGTTTTGGGTATGAAAAACCGTGGAAATATGATTCTGAAAAAGAAAAGGAACGCTTTAAAAAATTGTATCGAATCAATGATCCTGAAATATTTAACGATCCACAGAGCCCTGACTTTGAAAAATTCAAAGAATTTAAAGCATTAACAAATTACTACTGTAGAACGCCAACTTTACCTAATTGGGTTAAAGTCATTGATGAACGAAACAAAAAATAACAAATAATTCAACAGATAAATATAAGGAATAAAAAATATGGAACAGAATATAGGCGATAGCCATTATTACCAAATTATTACTGGTTATATCACCGATCTGGAGGTCTATGACACGCGAGAAAGTTATCTTAATGCTCGCAAACTAGCTGGACGCCCTGATGTCAATTTACTAACAATAGGGCATTTAGATTTAGTTTCTATGGCTAATAGTATGAAAATAACTTCAGCAAAAATTGAAAACATTGATTACGATACAGCCGATATTGAGCAGTATTTTTGCTGTAAATTAGGTGATAAGGTGATTGAAGGCGCATTTTGTCGAACCTTTTTTAATGAGGGAGACTACGTGGAGGCGGTTGTTGATCCACTAGCTGGTGGAAGCTATTTTGCTTATGCATTACGCCGTCCTGCCGATAAGCTTTTATGGTTACATCCTTATGCAACAGAGGGAACAGAAGCTGGCAATTCAAAACTAAATATACCTATTTTACCGCGTATTTTCCTTATTGGTGCTGGAGGATTGGGGGTATTTACTTTCTTTTATTTTGTAGTAATGGCCTTTTCTAAAAATAATTTTTCGCTACTTCTTATGGCTGTTATGGGATTATTTTTTATTTTACCAACTTATTTATTCTCTTCTGCATTAAAAAAATCAAAATCCGGTTCTGCTATTGCTGATAAGATTTTTGCGACTTTGGGGTATAGTAATCCTAAAACGTTTGATATTGAAAAAGAATATAATGTTTTTGTCGACAAATTATTCGATTTATATAAACAATATTGTGAAAATCACAATGGATATTTAGCGACTGATGAAGATACATATAATGAGTTTATTGATCATTATATACATCAGCAATCAGAAGATGATTCTCAGGACGATATATTACTAAAACAATATTTACGCCAAACCAAAAAAATAGACGGGATTCAATGGGCATTCTTTTATGTTAATACGCCAGCCATCCCTAGCTATATTAACGTTATTCATACCGAAAACCACGATGACAGCCATGGGCAATAATGGTTAGTTGTTGAGTGTTTTATTCAGCTTTGGAAACAAAAACACGGGCAAAATCCCGTGTTTATTGTTATTTGGTTTTATAGTGGTATACAATTTTCAAGAAATTTTTGCTCATTATCATAGCTAGAAATAAAATTATAACTTATTGGGTTATCGCCATATTTGATCGATACAATGCATTTAAATGCCACTGTTTGACCTCTAGAATTATAAAGTTCTTGATTTGTATCATAAATTTTTACCACCTTTTCCTTGATAGGGAAAAATGATTGAATGGAAAGATTATTTTCCTGCCATAAATAATATCCGCCACTTATTGTTAATATTAATAACACTATAGCAAATACCCAAAATTTTGAGCGGGAAGTTGTTTTGCTCGATATAATAATTGAATCATTCATCCCTAATATCCTGTATTAACTCGCTAAACTTAAACATACCTATTCTTGGTTTAATTCCACATGGGTTAAAGGAAGAAAACGATATAAATTACGGTATTGATTAAGTTTATCATTCGTTTTTGTTAATTGTTCTGCTGTTAATTGTGCTTTTAATTCTTGTACTTTATTTAATGCTTGGGTTTGATTATGCTCTACCAATAAACTGTACCAAACATAGGCAAAAATGTTATTTTTTGGAATATCAACACCTTGCTCATGCATATCGGCAAGTTCAAACCACATTTGATAAATATCAGAAGATGAAAGCATGTTATCAGCATAAATATATTTCGGCTCGGTATAAGTCTGTTCAGGCAATGCCGAAACATAATCGGCTAAATCATTTCTTAATAAAATCGCTTTAGTGTGTTGGTAAATGCTATTGGGAATTTGACGATAATCAGAATTTAAATAAGAATCTAAAGTATAATATCTGATAAGTAATTCGGCAGCACTAACATTACCTGACTTAAGCAACATTTTGATTTTTGAAAGGTAATTATCATCTCTTGAATCGTAATATCTCTGAGTATTATTCAATAATTCAATGATCGCATAATGATTTTGATTATCTGCTAAATTATTAAGCTCTTTTTGATATTGCTCATCTGTTTTGGTAAATTTGTAGTATTTCAATTTTAAGAATTGCTTATATTGATCATCCTTATAGATGCTATCAATCCAAGAAAAAATTAAATTTTGCTCTGGTGTACAAAGAAAATAATTCTTATTTAATTGTTTAACTAATTCTCTCTGCGCCAAGGTATTGCCCTGTGTTGCCAACTCAATTGCGGCTTTGCAACCCTCATAAGTTTTTAGACCATTACGATCAGAATTATGTTTTGTAAGATGATAAATCACTTTAGGTGACGGATTATTTGCCTTTTGTACCTTTAGCCAATCCTCACCATCAACCATTACCGTTGGTGAACGGTAAGTTTGCTGATGCTCAATGTATTGTGTAGTTAACCATTCAAATTCAGGGTGTGATTTGTCGATAGTGATCAAAAAATTTTGTGCTGGTACATAATATTGTTTTGCCGCCAAGTCAAGATATCGCCAAGCTTCATGATAATTTTGCTCAATGTTTTTTCCTAAATAATAAATTACCCCTAACCGATAATTTGCCGCTGCATCCCCTAAATCAGCGGCCTGCTTGTAATATGATATTGCTGTGTTGGTATCTTGAAGAATAAAATCATATAACGTACCAAATCGGTATAAAATTATTGGATTATTTGGCTCAATTTTCAATGCAGCTTGGTAAAGCTTGATTAATTCATTGCTTGACTTACCCATAAGGTTTTCAGCATCACGATAAAAACCATAAGCAATTCCACGATGTTGAGCTAATGCCAGCAAAGGAGAAGTATGAGGGAATTCTTCTAAATCGCTATAGGATTGTAGCTCTTTGTCAAGTTGAGCATAAAAAATTTGTTCATCTTTTAAATTATCACCAAAAATCGCTTCTACGGTTTTACTGGCGTTTTCAATATAAAGATTATTGGCATAATCGAGTTTAGCTTGTATTTTTTTAAATTTATCAGGATAAATTGTTTCATAAAAAGAACTATATTCAATTGTTTGGTTATTATCGATATTTTCATAAATAGGTTTAATTACATTAAGTAAAAACTGCTCTTGCAGTGTTTGCTCATTAGACGATTGAATATCGAAATTAACATCAGGATTAATGTTCATCCCTAAATGATAATATGTTGCCGCTTCCTTGGGATCCCTTTCAACGCCTAAACCGTTTAAATAAAGCCAAGCTAGCTGAAAAGCCATTTTTTGCCTAGTCTCATCTTCAAGTGATCGACCTTTTACAAATTCAATTAACCATTTAGCTGCCCATGGGTAATTAGGTTGTTCTGATTTTGAACCATCTATCTGGCCTCCGTCCAAAAAATAGTCGACTATCTCGGTTGCTGCATCCCATTCATCATTATATTTCATATTCCCCAAACTCTGTTCAAGCCAATATAAAGCCATTTTGGGGTTATTAACTTTATTTTTATAGAGTTGATAAAGTTGATATTGCGGTGCATCGTAAGAGCCAAAATCATCACTTTGGCTTGCCATTTCATAGTATTTTATTGCTTTATCATAATCAGCTTTAACCTCTATGCCTTGATGATAAAGTTTACCTAATACATATTGAGCTAGACCTACGCCATTTTTCATTAATTGCTTGTCAAATTTACTGTTTCCTTCAGTTAGACTAAGTTTTGCTTTATCTGAAATGGGTGATGCGGCCTTTTCTAACCAATACAAACCTTTTTTAATATCTTTAGCGACTAATTCTCCCTCAATATAGGCGATGCCCAAGTCTGTTTGGGCAAGGGGGGATGGGGATGAATTTTCGGCTGCTTTAGTTAAAAATTCGATATATTTATCGGCCGATTTATCATAGCATCCTTCCAATTTTTTATTTTTTGACTTGAGATAAAACTGATTTGTTTCACAGTCCAAATCTTTATTTTCAACCAAAGGGTTATAAGCATGAGCAACTGTATATTGAGCAACACTATCGTGCTTATTTATTGCCAAAGACCAAACGTTTTGTGAAATTGTATCGGCAAAGGCATTACTTGAAAAAGCACACACCATTGAAAATAAAGATAATAATTTTAAATTTCGCATTAATTATCGTCCATATTAATCGCAAACAGCCTAAAGGGTAGTGGTATATCATTAAATTAGCAACATCTAAATCATCAATTCACCGCATAACAGCCAATCAAACTCAATAAAATCAACTGATTTAACTTATTGTATTTTATTCAGTTTATTATGTAACCAATTGGCAGGGTTAACAAAACTTTACAAATATTTAACAAAAAAGCTAGCGCATAATTACTCAACCGATTATAATTTAAGCGCTTTAAAAGCAAGGGAAAGCTCGTTAGTCGAGCAGTCAGTTATAAAAAATGTAAATAAAACAAAAAATTACTTGACAGGATAATCGAAATGCGTTACCATGTATGGCACATGGCACATGGCACATGGCCTGCCAAACCTATGCCCTAAATCTTTTTCAATTTCATCGTAGTCTAAATCAGACACAGTTCTTATTTTCATCACCGAAGTCATTTCGCGTAGCGAAATCGGCGCCGTCATCACGGTCTTTACTGGCGATGTTCTCGGCGTGTTCTTCGACAACCTCTTCGGCAAAATTATCGTCGATATCCAAGTGGTTGTTAAAACCACCATTAGTATTCAAACCGCCATTATTGTTTAGACCATCATTGTTATCTAAATCGGCATTATTCTTTGCGGCATTGTTGTTATTGTCCTATACGCAGAGTTCTGTGGCGTTAACGGCACATACATCAAGGGTCATAGAGGGGAGTGCGCCGTATTTAACGTTTGATGGAGGACAGACAAAGGCAACTAATACGGACACTTTTTTGGCAATAGAGTTGCCAGATGGAAGGCGTATCACGTCATCGACAAACACATCGAGTTTGACAAACCCGATAATGGTTCCTGCTGGAATAACATTTAATGATATTCATACGGTATTGCCGTCGGGAACAACATCTATTAGTTTAAATAGTCTAATAACACAAGGGAAGTGGGGAGATGATGATGGAGATGGTCAGGGTACAAATGGTGTTACTGCATCAGGGAGTATATCGTTAGTAATAAAGGATAGAGATGGCAATACCGTTAGTCGTAGTACTTCATTAGATGATATATGTAAAGCTCCTTATAAGGTAAACTTAAGTAGTACAGGGGGAGCTTTAGAGACCCGTTATGGTGTGCCAAAAAGTAGTACATTTATTAGAGGAACAGCGGATTATTATATCACTTTTCCGTCACAGCCAGTTATTTGTTACGCAAGGCCGACTTTGTTTTTAAATATCAGCTCTTTCTATGCAGGTCCAGCTAACATATGGAATCCTAATAGGGGTTTTTTAGTTCAGTCAACAAGTCCATCATCTTACGACCAAAATTTTCCTACAACGGGTGCTGATGGTTTGTATTTTGATTTAGACATGGGTGGATTCGATGCAAGTCAGTTGACGTGGTTTGTTGTCACGAATGGTAGTATAAGAGCAACGGTGAGTTGGAGGCAGCCAAGCGAAGATAGATGGATTCCTGATAAATCTAGTTATGTAACACGGGTAACGTTAAGTGGTCCTAGGGCAAGTAGTAGTCAAATAAGTTCAAATAGTCCTAGTGGGCTTACCGTCCCTTCTTTGCCACAGACCTTTGAGTTGGTGGGCAGAGACGGTCGTGGTAATGAAGTGAGGTATGGATTTGTGTTGAGGCAGTGGTTCGTCCATCGGGGTAATAAACAGGATACACAGTCTAACCAAATATCTTGGTGTGGTCGTTTGGGTTATCGTTTGTCAAAGGTCAAGGATTTAACTAACTCGCTTTGTCCTAGTTATGAACCAGGTTCATCAGGTTGTGACGGCATGATCAGCGCCAGCCCTCATGCACCACTTAATAATTACATGCGTTATATAGGAGCTGGATTTTTCACTGAGTGGGGCTGCATGAACAACTACGTTGATGCGGGCTTCGTCAACGGATACTGGACAAGTGACAGAGCACGTCAAAATAGCAATAGGTTCATTGTCTCCTCGAGGAGCGGCCGCGTCAGCAGCGACCGCTACTCCAATTACGCTGTTTGCACCAGACCTTAGCTTTTATATCTTAGTCCTTAATCCTTGAACCGCGGGGGCGGTTATGGTGCCAATAGTGGATAATTTATCAAAGAATAACGCCCCCGTGTAAGTTGGGGCGCTCTATAGGGGTTGCGCAGTTGCGGCGAAGCCACAATCGCGCCGCCCCCGCCGCCGACGACGCTGAAAGTGTCGATGGCGGTGGCTCAGGGGGTAAATTCAAATAAATAAAGAGGCGTCATGTAATGGAAATAGAACAAAAATTAACATTAAGTGAAAATCCGATACATTTTTTGAAAGAAGGCCTTTTTTTAAAGGCTTATAACCAGTCATTTTATGTCATGAGTCAATTATTAGGTTTTAACCTAAAGCCGATAATCAAGCATATTAAAAAACTTGACCAAATTATTGTATGTGGTGGATTTCCGGCTAATGTTATTAATAAACGTTACCCTAATGTGTTTTTGGGTTGGTGGATAAAATGAATTGAGTGCAGTGGTTTCGGACGTTTTGACCTTGGGTGAACAAAATAGCTACAGTGACCACGTCCGAGTCAGGGAATTAAAGCGAATTCCCTGACAACCCACGCTTTGGCTGCAGAATGTGGCCTTCGGCTGCCCTCCGCCGTCGCTCGGTCTTAACGCACCGTTTGTGGACGCGCTCCAAGCGCACCACAAACTCGCCAAACATCCTTGTTTGGCGTGCTAACCTCACTCTGTTGTCGGCACATTCTGACGCCGGAACAAGACAAACAGCATAATCTTAGGTATTTTTTGGTGAATTGTTTTTTGTTAAAAAGCAATGAAATTATACTCAAAAAGTGGTCAGGAAAGGTATTGATTTTATTGAAGTTTTTATTTTGCTGTTTTCAAGCTAAATCAATCACTTACACAACCTAAGCAAAGCGCCGACATACAACAAATCAACAAAACCACGAATAGCACCCTAATAACAGCAATCTAACCGCTCCAAACCCTTTTTTTAACGAAAATTTAAAATTAAATAAAATCAACAAATTATAAAACACCTCAAAAAAAGGGTTTTCAAAACCAAAATTGTTGTTTATCTTTATACAGCAAGATTTATCAAATCTTGAGCTCTACCTTAACGCCGTGTAGGTGGTTTAGAAAATCACTGCTTGTAACCACATTGAGAACATATTCCTTAACGCCGTGTAGGCGGTTTAGAAAATTTACGAGTTTGTAACTGTCCTTCAACATAGCCTTAACGCCGTGCAGGCGTTTAATTAAAATAAATCATATAATTATAAAAACATAATATCTTCCAAAAAAAGATGGTTATGTTGTTTGTCTTGTTCCGGCGTCAGAATGTGCCGACAACAGAGCGAGGTTAGCACGCCAAACAGGGATGTTTGGCGAGGCTATTCTCCGTCAGGAACGGATAATAGCCGGTGCGTTAAGACCGAGCGCCGGCGTCGGGCAGCCGAAGGCCACATTCTGCAGCCAAGCGCGGGATTGCTAAGGGAATTCGCTCTAATTCCCTTAGCTCGGACGTGGTCACTGTAGCTATTTTATTCACCCAAGGTCAAAACGTCCGAAACCACCGTACCTAATTCATTCTATCCACCAACCCCAAAAGGCCTGATTTTCCGCCCAAAAATCGGTCAGAAAAAGTATTGATTTTATTAAAGTTTTTATTTCGTTGTTTTTAAACGAAAAACACCTCCTCCCCAAAAACACCCAACACTATTTTATTCATCATATTTCCCCATCATCTCATTAACTTAATTAAATCTATTCATCATGAGTAATTGCATATAAACCCTCTTTACTATGAATTATTCGCCTTGCAACCAAAAGAAGTGTTTAATTGTTTTTAATAAGCTATAATCTCAATAGTTTTTGATAAATCAAAAATTATTTTATAGACTAATAATTATAAAAACCAAATAAGGAAAATGCTCTTGATATATAGGATATTACGCAACATAGCTACAACTGCTGAATATGGCGGCATTATTTTTTTTATCTTTTTCAATATTTTTCTGGTCAACTTTTGAAAGTTGACATTATTCCTATCCTAAACCTCTGTAATGTACACACAAAAAATTGTTGTCACTCTTTAGCTATAATTTTTAAAAAGTGGTCATGTTTTGGTTTAAAACCCCGATTGCGATTAACGCGTCATTCACGGTTACATTTATGGTTGACTTTTTTATTGTCACATAAAATGTCTTTAACGTCGTTGATTTTGCTGCCATATTCCGTCAGTTTGCAGGCATTATCAGTCAATACTATCAATACTACCAATGCTATTAATGGTTCGGCGCCATATTTTACGTTTGATGGTGGACGAACCAAAGCCACTACGACTGATAGTTTGTTAGGTATTACTTTATCTGACGGTACAACAATCACTCCTTCAACCAACTTTTCGACGCTCATAAACCCAATAGTATTGCCTAATGTAAACGAAACTTTTACTGATGTGGGGATGTTGATGCCAGTAACAAGAAACTCTATACTGCTAAGCTCGCTTGTTAATGCAAGGTATAACTATTGGGGGGATGATGATGGCGATGGGCAAGGAACTAGAGGTGTAACCGCAACAGGTCGTTTAACTGTTGAGATTCGGGATAAAAATAATCAAACCATTGCTCGTAATGATACCTTAGATATTTGTAATGCACCTTATAAATTAGTATTACGTAACACTAATGGTAGTTTAACTACCCAGTATGGTGTGCCTAACCGTAGCATATTTACTGCTGATACAGTAACTTATTACATCAATCCAACATTATCCGCTAAAGTCTGTTATGCCAAGCCTGGGTTGCAAGAAGGTGTTGGTAGGTTTGCTGGTCCTGCTGATATGTGGGATACAAGGAAAGGATTTATCAGCCAATCTACCTCTTCCGATTCTTATCATCTTAACTTTCCAACTGTGGGGGCTAATGGTTTATACTTTGATTTAGACATAGGAGGAAGTGGGCTGCTGACTTGGGCTCCTGTCACTCAGGGCGGTATAACCGCCAATATAACGCCCAATGCGAGCGGTACTAGTGTGCGTGTCATGTTAACCGGTCCTGCAGCCACTAACGATGAACAGAGTAATGATTTACCTGGCCGACTTCAAGCCGGCATACCTGTTTTACCCCAAATATTCGAATTAGAAGGTAAAGATAGCCGTGGTAGAACCGTTGTAAAATATGGATTTGTTTTACAGAAGTGGTTTGTTAACCGCGGTTTGAGAACTGCGAAAGCGGCTAACATAACCGCTTGGTGTACTAGTTTAGGTTACCGAATGATAAAAGTAAACGATGTCACCAATGCCGTTTGTGGCAATAATAGCTATTGTCAAGGCTCAGTTGGCGCTACACCGCCATCAAGTGGTAGCTATTACCAGCGTCGAATTAATGCTGGTTTGTTCAGCGAGTGGGGGCGTATGTCAAATTATTCTGGTGCGGGTTTTTCTAATTTTGCTTATTGGACAAGTGATGTGACTAGTTCGAGTGTATTTTATGTCTATTCATATAACGGACGAGTTTTCAAAGGTAATCCGGCTACTGGCAACTATCATGGGCTATGTGTCTATCCTTAGGGGGGCGTGTTTTACTTGCTTATTGTTGAGCGGTGAATGGTGTGCTGACTTAATTAAGACGAAGTAAACAAAGAATAGTTGCCTAGCAAAGATGTTTTTTAATATGACAACGGAATATGATAATAATAAATACGCTAACGTGAGTGATAGCACGGTATGCTTTTCTACTTTTTGTCCGTGCTATTTTTTTGTATTTTGTTAATGCTTTAAGGTGATGAGATCTGTTTGTTCAATTCCTGTGTCGTAGGCGTCTTTTGAGTCAAAATACGTTGCTCTTGCATCAAAGAGGATTTCGTTGTTGAGTGAAATTCTTTTATAGTATTGTTCCAGTCGCTTATCCTGTGCCCAAGCGGGAATATTCGTATAATGATAGTAATAATAGACCCATTTCCCTGAGTCGACTTGGTAGTTGGTATATTCTATTTCGACGCTTTGAGTTTTATCGATTTTATCAAGGATTATATTACCAAAGCAGAATGCCCCTTTACTGCCGATAAAGTATTTTTTCCCTTCTTCGGTTAATTGATATCTTAATCCTTCAATTTGGGTGGGGGATCTAGGCAGGGTGGTTATATCTGTATTGGCATCATAATATTGGGCTGTGATGTTTTTGATTTTTAAGAATTTGAGATCGACAAATAGGTCGAGTATTTCAGTTTGTTTATCGAAAAACACATCGTTAGGAAAGATGTTTTGGTTATTTGGCAGGAAATAACATAATGCACGATTATCTTCTCTACTTAAAGTTTCTTGTAGCGATTGCTTATAATCTACATTATTGCAACCAAATAGTAGTAAGCTGAAAGTAGTTATCAGTGGATATTTTAGATTCATGATCATTAATCTCAATAGTTTTTAACAATTAAGCCAATACCACGGCTATAGAGCTTTTTTGTTTGTTCATCATAATAAAACCTTACGGTATCGGTTTTTAATTCATTTTGGGGCATTAATTTGGGGGGTAATGTATCAATAACATATTGATATTCAATTTCAATATCATTGCTATACGGCGTTATTTTGGTTACCGACTTGACAATCACTTTGCCAAAACAAAATCCTGACGAACTCAAGTTAGGCCATTTTCTATAGTATTTTTTGCCTTCTTCGGTAAGGTTATAGATATAAACGATGCGATTTTTATCCATTCCGCTAATTTCAATTTGTTCTGTTAGCAAGTCTGCTTCTGTTAACGTTTGTAATAGGATTAATGTGTCAGAGTCGTATCGTCTGTCAAATATGTAATAAGGCGCAGTCATTACTATTGATATGCATTTTATGGGTTCGCCATTACCGTTTATGGTGTCAAATCGTTGTTGGATTTCGTTTTGCCATTGTTGTTCAGTTAAATTAAAAACCTCGGGTAGTTTTTCGAGTTCGGATTGGCTTTGTTGTGGCGGAGCATCACACGCATTTAGAGTGAGTCCGATTATTGTTACAGCTATTGTGCTGAGAATATATTTTATTAATTCCATAAGGTTTTTCCCTCTTTTATTGGGTATCGGTTTTCCCTGAAGGAAAATAACTCATGGTAACTATTTAATTCAGTTTGCGTAGGATATTTTTCAAAGAGTGTGGTTATCGGTAGTGGAAAGCAAAATTCTTTATCTAAATAACTAAATTTATTGGCAGATAATGCCGAGTCTTTTATTGATAATTTGCTGCAAGGATAAGTCGAGCTGATATCGGCCTTTTCAAAAACCTTAATGCGATTAAGCCAATCAAATTCCATGGGCTTAAAATCGTTATAATCGTCGTAATAATCGTTTTTGAACACAATGATGTGGTCTTTGGCAAATTTTATATATTCGATAATTTGACTGGTTCTGTTTTGATCGCTTTCTGCTATGTGATATCGATAGCCGAATTTTAAACTTTGGTTTTCAAAATCAAATTCAGGGTCGATTAACCATTCAAATTTTTGATAGTCTTTGTATTCTTTATAATCTTCTATTCTTGAAGAAATTTTTGTTTTTAAATTTTCGATGTTGGTTTTGTCATCAAATAACTTTTTGACTTCAAGTAAGTCAATAAATCCGAGTTTATAAACATTTATACATAATCGGTTTTGATTGTCATAAGCTGGCGCGACAAACCTGTCACAATGTTCTGTGTTAGATGGGTTGTATTTTTCACTATATATATATCCTTCAGGTATACTTAGTTCTGCGATACCTTCAATTTTAGTTGTGTTGGGACCTGTAAGATAAATATCACCTTTTTCGAATGTAAATGGATCGGTATTTTTGTTGGATTGAATTTGTGTAAAATAGCGGCTGATTTCGGGAACTTTATCTTTTGGTATTTCAATCGCTTTACTTTCTTGCTCTTTATGTCGATAACTGTTGTCGTTATCGGTTTTTGCTGATTGAATATAACGATCTAAAAGACATTCTCGCTCAAGGTCTGTTGGCCAGACTATTTTGTTTTCTGCATTTTTTAATACTTTTACATCGCGATGACAGTGACTGTTTTGTTCTGAACCAACGATGTCTTCGTAAAGTAAGATGTTGCCATTTACATCAAAGATCGATAATAATATTTGTTTATCATTATCACTATCACTATCTTTATCTTTATTTTTTGGAGTGGTTTTTTGGGCATAGTAGAGTTTTTCTGTGCCAACTTGAAGAAGGGTATAATTATTATATTCACCAATTGTTTTGCCCGTAATATCAATCAAACGTTTTTTAGAATTATCACTATCTTGTACCCAACTTGCTGTACCATATAAAGGCGATACGGCATAGTACTGATTTTGATAATGCATTTTCCCATCATAATCATAAATTTGATAAACATGATAACCATCTTGATAATTGCCTAGCCAAAAATAACCTGCTGAAAGGTTTTTGGGGATGCAATCAAAATTAGTCGTCCACGCTTTGGAACCAACATCGGTTTCTTTGCCTGTTTTGCTATTAACTAGATATTGGCTGTTATTTTTTTTACATAGCTGCATTATTGTATCGGATGTGATTATTTTGCATTGTGGTTTGGTTTGGGATTGCGTTTTTTGTGTCAGTGTTGTTTTAGGGAGTTTTTTAAAAAATTTACCTTGTAGATTTAAATAGCCTTCATCATATTCTGGGGTAGTTACTTCGGCATAACCGTTAATGAAGGGGCCGATTTCGAGATAATAACGCCCTTTGGGTGTAATTAGATTACCATCGGTATCAATGACAACCGATAATTTTGTGTCTTGATAATAATAGGCTATTCGTTCTTCGCCTAGATAAGTTAAGGTGTCAATGGTTTTAAACTTCAATATGTCGCCTTTTTTTTCAAAAGCAAATTTAAAATTATCTATCTTTCTTATATTGCTGTAGAGGAGGCTATCGCGACTATTGGTTAACTGCACAATCCAATAATGATCTTTGTATGTTATTGAGTTAATTTTTTGGCTGTTATCAATAATTACTGTGCCATCACGATCAAATAGTAGGTTGTTATAAGTAATATATTGGCTAGCATTATCAGCTAACGCGAATGTTGAAGATAATAATAAGCTTAAGTTTGTTAGGTATTGGACGAGCTTGATTATTTTTTTATTCATTATGGTAAGTAATTTTCCTTTTCAATTTTATTTTTGATTAAGTTGTTAAATAAACGATGCTCATTTGAAAATAAATGATTTAATTGCACGATTTATTGATAGTTAATCTGTTTTCTATAAACACGCTGTTATTGAAAACATCTACTATGCGACAACTTAAACTCTATTCCTTGGTTTATTACCGGTTGCTGATTATAATCTATAATATAGTCAATGAATTAAATCAAATTTATAAAATAGCATAAATTAGCATAATGTAAATTTATTTATTCATAATAAATAAGATATTAGGTATGTATAAATATTTTTCTTATTAATACCTTGTCTATAAGTAAGTCTTCATTGCCGGATAACTAGGTCGCTTGCAAAGGTCGATTTGTTCATAGTCAAAAAATAAAGTCTATGTTAGACTGAATCAAACTCTGAAGCTCTTTTGCCTAAGTGATATTTCAATTCATATGGTGGATTAGCCGCGGTATAGCACAGAAATGGCTATGCTTCCCGATTTGGATAAGGTGTTTAAATATATGCAATTAGTTGATAATTATCAGCGTCGATTTCAATATCTGCGTTTGTCGATTACCGAGCTGTGTAATTTTCAGTGTCAGTACTGTTTACCCAATGGTTATCGACCTAACAAGGCTCATAAATTTTTGTCGCTCAGTGAGATTAATAATGTTGTTGCAACATTTACTGAACTTGGGGTGCGTAAAATTCGGTTAACAGGTGGCGAGCCCACTTTGCGTCGTGATTTTATGGATATTTTGTCGATGATCTCTGCTTACCCAAGTGTAAAAGAACTCGCCATTACAACCAATGGTTCTCGTTTATTAAAAAATATTCATAATTGGCATCAAGCCGGTTTGAATGCGATCAATATTAGTATTGATAGTCTGTCTCCGCATTTATTTAAATTAATTACCGGTCAAGATAAGCTTAAAGAACTAATGCAATGTGTGGATAGATCATTAGAAGTAGGTATAAAAAAAGTCAAAATTAATACCGTTTTGATGAAAAATATGAATGATAATTTAGATGATTATTTGTCATGGATTAAATGTCATCCAGTCGAATTACGTTTTATTGAGCTGATGGAAACGGGCGAAAGCCTTGATGTGTTTAATCGCTATCACCAGTCCGGTAGTTTGATTGAAACACAGCTAATTGCACAGGGTTGGCAATTGCAATCTAAAAATCCGCTATCAGGTCCAGCTAAAGTTTATGTTCATGACGACTATCAAGGCAAAATTGGGCTGATTATGCCGTATTCAAAAGATTTCTGTAAAAGTTGTAATCGATTGCGCGTATCATCAATAGGTAAGTTGCATTATTGTTTGTTTGGTGATGCCGCCGTTGATTTGCGTGATTTGCTCCAAAGTCCAGCGCAAAAGCAACAATTAATTGCAAGAATCTTTTCTTCGCTAATGATCAAACCAGAAAAACATCTGTTACATGCTCATAATGTCGGTATTACGCCTAATTTATCCTATATTGGTGGATAATTGGGTATTTTGTTTTGGTACATTCATCAGTTGCCAATGCTGTATTGCCCAATCTAAAAGCTGCTGTTGTGTGGCATCTTGCCAATCTTTTGGCACACATTGCCCTAAAAATTGCAGAGCTTGAACGGTTAATGCTTTAAGATTGTTTAAATCAATCGGGTTGGCATGGTTTTGTTTTGATAGCTTATTGCCGTTGTTATCGAGTACTAGCGGTAAATGGCAGTAGCTTGGCACAGGAAAGCCGAACAGTTGATACAGTGAGATTTGTTTAGCGGTAACCGGTAATAAATCTGCACCACGCACAATTTCAGTAATGCCTTGCTGATGATCATCTAATACCACCACTAAATTATAGGCAAATAAGCCATCTTTACGATGAATAATAAAATCTTCTTGTGCGTTAGCTTTTTCAACGGTTTGTAAGCCACGAATTTGATCAGTAAATTGAAAAATAGGATGATTTTGTTTTAAACGAATGGCAACTTGTTTATTATTGATAGATAAATGCCTTTCACGACAAAAATTATCATAGATACCATGGGTCAGACTTTGAATTCGCTGTCTAGTACAATCACAATAATAGGCTTGTTGGTTATCGATTAGCGTTTGTAAAATAGCTTGGTAACGTTTGCTGCACGATGATTGGTATAAAACCTCATCATCCCAATATAAATTTAGTGCTTCAAGAGTTTTTAATATTAGTGATGATGCCCCTTTGACTTCTCGTGGTGGGTCGATATCTTCAATACGAACCAACCATTTACCGAGGCAAGATTTAGCTTGGAGATAACTCCCCAGCGCCGTTACCAACGAACCAAAATGTAATGGTCCTGATGGTGAAGGGGCAAAACGACCGATATAATGCATAGGTCTAGTTGAGAATGATGGATGGAGCTGGTGTTACATGCCCATCTGTTTTTCGCGAAGTTCCGCAAGTGTTTTACAATCGATACATAAATCTGCTGTTGGTCTTGCTTCTAAGCGACGAATGCCAATTTCAACGCCACAAGATTCACAATAACCAAAGTCGTCTGATTCAATTTTCTTTAATGTTTTTTCGATTTTTTTGATCAGTTTTCGTTCTCTATCTCGAGCACGTAATTCTAAACTAAATTCCTCTTCTTGTGTTGCTCGATCGGCTGGATCAGGAAAATTCGCAGCTTCATCTTGCATGTGAGAAACTGTTTTCCCCATTTCATCTTGTAATTGAGTAAGCCATGCTTTTAATATCAATTCAAAATGTTTTAATTGTTTAGGGTTCATGTACTCCTCGCCTTGTTTTTCTTTGTAAGGCTCAAGCCCCGCAATTGAAAGCAGGCTAAGAGAAGATGTATTTAACTTTTGTTCCTTTTTCACAGCAATCCCCTTAAGTACAGATTATTTGCAAGCGGTAAACTATATCAATAAATTAGCTATTGGCAAATTTTTTTTATTATTTTTTATGTACAAAAAACAAGCGAAATAGTGCAACTGTATGTTATTAATTAAGATAAGTAGCTACTCCCACTTTTTTAATCCATTTTTAGGGCATTTAGTTACTAAGTCGTACAGCTTATCGTTATCTGGTAAAATAAGTTCAGGACTGATGTCATACAGTGGGTAGAGGACAAATTCTCTGTTTTTCATGTGGTAATGCGGAATGGTGAGTCTTTCACTTTCTAGTACTAAGTTGTCATACAATAAAATATCAAGATCTAAGGTTCTAGCACCCCATCGATTGTCTTTACGTACACGACCTTGCGCTTTTTCTATGGATTGTAGTTCGTCAAGTAGTTCAATCGGAGATAAATTTGTCGTTAGTTCTATGACGGCATTAAGATAATCATTTTGGTCTTGTGGACCAAGAGGTTTGCTTCGGTAAAAAGGAGAAATAGCCGTAACTGTTGTGTTAGGCAAATTTTTTAATGCCGCAATTGCACGATTGGCTTGTGACAATGGATCTTCAAGATTGCTGCCTAAAGCGATATAACAAGTTGACATAATAAAATGTTAAATTTTTGATTTGATTATTTTTGTAGGAATCATTTTAACATATAAAATAATGACTAAAAATGATTATATCAATGGCGAACACGTTATGATTTTAGGTTATTAGAATATAACTACTTAATCTTTAACCTGCGGCTAATTATACGTTATTTTAGCTATTCCAAAGTAAACCCGTTTCACTAATCACTTATCGACTTTGTTTAGTTTGAGAGTTTTGCATGAATTTAGGTCAACAGTTAAGTTTTTTAATCCAAAATACGCCAATAATCAGTGACCCTCAAGTTATTGATTGTGCTATTAATGGGATAACTGATTATTTTGCTTGCACTTTACAAGCTTGTCATGAAGATGATGTTCATAAATTGCTAGCATGGATAGCAGATGAGGGCGGCAATGCTAGAGCTTGGCTAATTGGCCAAAAAAAGTTGGCTAGCGCAAGGCAAGCCGCACTTTTTAATGGCTTTCAAGCGCATTGTTTAGATTATGATGATGTACATTCAGATGTTCGTGGTCACCCCTCTGCCGTTATTTTATCTGCACTCATTGCCAGTGTTCGATTAGATAATGCTGAGCAAAAGATTGATGGCCGGCGTTTTTTAACCGCTTATGTTATTGGTATCGAAGTGATGGCTTTATTGGGAAAAAGCGTTAATCCACAGCATTATGAAAAAGGCTGGCATGCAACTATTACTTTGGGTGGGATTGCGGCAACAGCGGCTATTTGTTATCTCTATGATGAACCTTTTTTATCACAAGCATTAACGTTAGCTGCGACTCAAGCATCGGGAATGCGTTTGTTGATGGGTACGCCGATTAAGTTTTTGCATGCTGGGCTGGCAGCCCAGCATGCCATACAAGCGGTTGAGTGGTTAAGAGCGGGTATACATGCCGATCAGGATTTTTTAGATGATAAATTAGGTTTTTTGGCTATTTATGGGCAAGGTAATACGCGTTTTGATTTAAGTCATTGGGGTAAGACTTGGAAGATTGTTGATCCCGGATTATGGTTTAAAAATTATTCTTATTGTTCGGCTGCAGCTTATATTGCTGATGCGGGGCAATTGCTTTATCGGAATGCTAACTTTAGTGTTGATAAGATCGAGAGTATTACTATCTTTTTTTCTCCACCACGAAGTGATGCCGCGTTAATTTATCAAATGCCTTTGCTTGCTGAACAAGGGCGTTTTTCGGCTGAGTATGTTTTAGCATTAACCCTTTTAGGGTTGCCACTTAGTTTTGAACAGTTTTCTGCAAAACCTATTTCAAATGGCATAAAAAATTTGATGCAGAAGATGAAACGAAGCTATCAAATACAACTTACACCCGATCCACAGGCGTATAATCGACGTTATGTTGTTGTTGAGGTTGTCAATAGTACAGGGGAAAAGTTGATCCAACGAATTGATTTTCCAAAAGGTTCGCCAAAAAATCCATATAGTCAGCGCGAATTATCATTGAAGATGGTCAAAGCCGTAGGCGATCAAAAGACAGCGGATAACTTATTGAAAGATATTCGTGCGCTTGCAATCGGTTTAGATCTGCATACATTTTTATTGTCACATCTTTTAACGCTTTAACGATTAAAAACTCATTTTATGGTTAAGTCAGTTTTTAATCGTTAAATTTCAAAATCAATTTCATCGGTCAATTGGCGCAAAAAGCGTTGTGTTATTTCATTTTGTGGATTATCAATTATTGATTTTGCTGGTCCTTGTTCAACAATTACGCCATCTGCCATAAAAATAACTCGGTCTGCAACATACTTAGCAAACTCCATTTCGTGGGTTACGATAATCATTGTGATATGTTCTTTAGCTAGCTGTAGCATCACTTGCAGTACTTCGTGTACACGCTCGGGATCGAGTGCGGATGTTGGTTCATCAAATAATAATACTTTGGGTCTGACTGCAAGTGCTCTTGCGATAGCAACACGCTGTTGCTGACCACCAGATAAGGTGATGGGATATTGTGTGGCGTAAGGTAACATACCAACGCGTTCTAATAGTGCTAGGCCAAGTTGTTCGGCCTCTTTTTTATCTTTCTTTTGTCCAACAATTAATGGATAGGTGATATTTTCTAATGCGGTTTTATTTTTAAATAAATTGTAGTGTTGAAAGACCATTGCAGATTGCTTGCGTAAATGGGTTTCTTCTTTATGACTATAATGTTTAGCATCTAGCATTGCTGTGCCAATTTGAATGGTGCCGGTGTTTGGTTTTTCTAATAAATTTAAGCAACGTAATAAGGTTGATTTGCCCGATCCTGAAGGTCCAATAATTGCAACCACTTCGCCTTGTTCGATGTTTAAGTTGATCTCTTTTAAGACTTCATTATTAGCAAAGCGTTTAGATAAATGTGATACCGTAATCATAACCCGTCTCCTTAACGATGATAGGGGGCTGTGAGTTTCTGTTCTAACTGTTTTTGTATCCAAGAATAGATAACAACAGTTAACCAGTAAACAATGCCTACAGCTAAATAGGTTTCAAAGTAGAGGAATGAGTTAGCAGTTAACATTTTTCCTGCTGCTAATAGTTCTTGCACGCCAACAAAAAAGGCGACAGATGAATCTTTAAGTAATGAGATAAACATGTTACCGGTGTTGGGTAAGGCATTGACCATGGCTTGGGGCAGTATAATACCGCGATAAACTTGTATTTTACTTAAACCCACTGTTAGTCCCGCTTCTTTCTGCCCGTGATCAACCGATTCTAAACTTGCTCGGAAAATTTCGGCTAAATAGGATGAATATTTTAAACTAAAGCAGATAATGGCTGCCGTTGTTGCGCCCATTTGTTTTAAAACAGGAAAAATCTGCGGTAACCCATAATAAATAATAAACAGTAAAACAACGGAGGGTATTCCTCGAAACAGAGATATAAACAGTGCAAAAAGAGTATCGATAATGATTATTTTATTGCTACGCAATAATGCAATCGCTAGCCCTAATATAATGGCAAACATAATCGATACGATGGTAATAAAAAGGGTAACCGGCAGATAAGGTAATATCTGCGGAAACACATTTAAAAAATAGTTTACATTAAAATTCATAAGGTAATATCTTCGCCAAAATATTTAATTGCCAGATTTTTCAATGTGCCATTAGTGCGTAACTTTTCGATGGCTTGATTGAATTTTTCACGCAGTGCTTGTCCTTTTTCATCTTTACTAAATGGAAAAGCAACTTGCTCAATAGTAATGGGTTCACCAACTAATTTGAAAGGTAGATTTTTACGCTTAATTTCAGCTAGTAATATCGGTTTTGAATTGACATAGCCATCAACTCGTTGATACTCCGTGTCATACATTGCACCATCTCGTGTTTCATAGGTTTTGATAGTGATTTCATTGTTAGGAAAGGCTTTTTTTAGATTGTTTATATGATTTGAACCTAGCACACCAGCAATAGTTTTACCTTTAAAATCAGATAATTGATTGATGTCGTTGTTATCTTTGTGAGTTACAATTTGGCTACCATAAAAGCTATAGGTGTTGGAAAAATCATATTTGGCTTGACGAGCAGGTGTAATTGCAACCGCATTGGCAATAGTATCTAACCTCCCAGAATCAAATTGCCCCATCAAGCCACCAAATTCGGCAATGTTCCATTCTACTTTATAGCCTAATTCTTTGGCAATCGCCTCGGTAACTTCAACATCAAATCCGACTAATTTGCCATCTTGTTTATAACCGTTTGGGTAGCTTTGTCCTGTAGAACCTACTTTAATAATATTTTGCTCTGTGACTTGATGGCTGGATTGATTATCACAACCCATTAAAGTTAGGCTAGTTAATAAAAGAGCGGATAGTAACGAGGTTATTTTTTTCATTGTTTATTACTCCTTTTTTTCCATTCGGTGTAGCTTTTATGATTTAAGATTTTTTCAAAATAGAGCGTGGTATGATCAGGCGTTAAATCTGCTTGCCCTATTTTTTTATAGCCTTTATTTATATATATTTGGGCAAGCCATGGATGATTTGCGGCAGTGCCTAACGTGACGGCAGGTAACTTTAGTTGGTTAATTAAAATTTGCTGTTCAACAAAATCCCATAATGCATTACCATAGCCTTGACCTTTATAACGTGGATCGGTTGCAAACCAACCTAAATGGGGTAACCCATAAGGTCCTGGGTTATTGCCCCACGGAAAGCGAATGCTTAAGGTTGATAGTAGCTCACCATCTTTTTCAAATAGGTATACGGCATTGGACTCAATATGGTCAGTAATCTGCGATTGCTCGACTGATGCAGCGGCAAAATGAATGCCTAATTGAGTTGTGGCTTGATAAGCACTATGCAATAGGGCTTGATAAGCTGGAATATCTTTATCAGTCATTAAGCGAAAACTCATGCTAATACTCCACACTGTTGAGCATATTGAATGACTTGTGTTACTTTTTCAGGAGCAGATCCAAGATAGTTAATTGGATCTAACCAAGTATCAAGCTCGGATTCGGTAAATTCTTTGTTTAAACTTGGATCTTCTAATAATATCTCTTTAAATGGTCGATTTTGTTCAAACGCTTTCATAGCGCTTTGATAAACTAGCTGATGAGCAGTTTGTTTGCCTAATCGCTTACCAATTTCGAACATGACTTTTTCTGATAACAGCAAGCCATTTTGTAGTGATAAATTAGCTAACATCCGATCAGCATTGACTTTTAGATCTTTAAGTACCGCTAATGCTGTTTGTAGTTGCGCTGAAATGTAAAGGTTAATTTCGGGTAGTGCGATCCATTCGGCACGCCAGCTCATGGCATCGCGTTCATGTTCAACTTTCATTGATTCGTGAATTAACGCGACGCTTTTTAAAAGTGGAGCAGTCAAACTGGCTAGACCTTCTAATGCTGCTGGGTTGCGTTTATGTGGCATGGTGGTTGAGCCAATTTTTCCTGTCGAGAAGGGTTCTTCAACTTCGTTAATTTCTGTACGCATCAAGTTGTAAAATTCATTGCCTATTTTGCCTAATGTGCCACTGATTAGCGCGATGACTGATGCATATTCAGAAAAACGGTCACGAGCTGCTTGCCAACCAATATTAGGGGTATTTAGTCCGAGTAACGTTAATGCTCGCGATTCTACTTGTGGGCCTAATTTGCCTATTGATGCATACGTACAAATTGCGCCACTAATATTACCAACTAGTACCCGTTGTTTAATTTCACTTAAACGTTGTAAGTGCCGAATAAATTCATCTAACCATACCGCAAGTTTAAAACCAAAGGTTGTGGGGAGTGCTTGCATGCCATGTGTACGGCCAACCATGGGTAAATATTGATACTGTTTGGCCAAACGTTTTAGCTCAAGTGCCACTAGTTTACTATCGCGTTCAATAACTATAAATGATTGTTTTAATTGTAAAACAGTTGCAGTATCGACAATATCTTGTGTAGTTGCTCCGTAATGAATATATTGACCCGCATCACCGACTTGTTTTTGTAGTGCGTTAATGGTCGACATTAACGAGTGTTTGGCTTTTGCGGCTTCTTCGGCAATGTGTTCAATTGATAGTTTAGATGCATCGGCTTTGGCTATGATTGCATTGGCTGCTTCGGTTGGAATAACGCCTAGCTCGCCTTCCGCTTTAGCTAAAGCGACTTCGACGTCTACTTGTTTTTGCAAGCGATTTTGTTCTGACCAGATCGCCCTCATTTCGTTTGTACCAAAGTTATTGCCTAAAATTAAAAAATCTAAAATATGTGACGCCACCCAACTACCCTCAATCATGGTTATTATCCTGTTAAATAATTATTAGTAATTATTGAGAGATCGTCTAATAATCTGTTTGTCTATGGATATAACTAATTGGAATAAAAGATTAATAAAAATGGGTGATTTTTGAGATTAAGTTGTAATCAGGATACTTTTTGAGTCGTGAGGAGGAGAATACTAAACAAGTTAATATTTTGAAAAAAAAACGTTCGGGAAAGTTATTGATTTTATTATGTTTTTTATTTTTTTGTTTGCTTGATATTGTTAGCTATCGTCTTAATAATAATTAAAAATTAAATAAAATAAACAAGTTCTAACAAACCAAGAGAAAATAACCAAAACAAAAATTTTGTTTTGGTTATTTTAGTGTTTTTCTTGTGACTTAAACAACAATTTTTATAGGACTTGAACAATTGATTCGCAAAGTCTAGACATGTTATCTAACGTCATACCTGCGACATTGATACGTCCGGAATTAACAATATAGATGCCGTAATCGCTACGTAATTTTAGAACTTGCTCTTCACTTAAGCCGCTAAACGAGAACATGCCATTTTGTTTGACAATAAAACTAAAATCTTGATTAGCACCTTTATCTTGTAAGGTTTTTACAAATAGTTGGCGCATGCGGTGGATGCGTTGGCGCATATTGGTTAATTCATCAATCCATTCTTCTTTTAATTCATCGTTGTTTAAAATATACGAGACTATCTTAGCACCATGGGCTGGTGGGTTAGAATAATTCGCTCGAATGATGGTTTTTACCTGACTAAAAGCGCGATCGGCAATTTCAGCATTGGCAGCAATTAAGGTCAATGCGCCAGCGCGTTCATTATATAGTCCAAAATTTTTAGAATATGAGCTAGCAATAAGGAGTTCTGGATGGTTGTCCGCAAATAATCGTAGCCCATAGACGTCTTCTTCTAAACCCTGTCCAAAGCCTTGGTAAGCTAAGTCAAAGAGTGGTAACCAGCCATTTTTTAAGGCTAAGTCTGAGATGGCTTGCCATTGTTCTGGGGTTGGATCAATACCCGTTGGGTTATGACAGCAACCATGGAATAACACTGCTTCACCTGAGGCAACAAGGCTTAAGTTATTCATCATTGCATCAAAATTAAGGCTGTGAGTCTGAGGATCGTAATACTGGTATTCACGAACTTCAAGCCCTGCCATTTGAAATACACTACGATGATTTGGCCAAGATGGATTGCTGATCCAAACCCGTTTTACTTTTGTTCTGCGAGCTAAAAAATCGGCCATGATGCGTAAGGCGCCAGTTCCCCCTGGTGCTTGGGCTGTTTTTGCTCGTTCATTTTCATGACCAAAAAGTAGTCGTTGGGTTGCTGTATTAAAGGTGTTGTCGCCGTCAATTGCTAAGTAGCTTTTTGAGGTTTCATTAGTTAATAAGAAGTGTTCTGCTTTTTTTACACTTTCTAGAATAGGCGTTTTGGTGGTTTCATCTTTGTAGACACCAACACTGAGATTGATTTTATTAGTGCGTTCGTCTTTGTTGTAAAGATCGGCTAGCCCTAAAATGGGATCGGCTGGAGCTGCTGTTAAATATTCAAACATAATTCACCTATCAGATCTAATGACTTTTAACGCATTATATACACATTATTTTGTAAGTTACAATTTCGACAGTGGTATTCTATAAGTATGTTTTTGTAAACATTTCTTTAGTTTTTGCTTTTTTATATTTAGTGAAAAACAGTAATTTGGTTAAAAAATGAAATCAAATCATTAGTTAAGGTTGTTAATTCACCTGTAATTAAATCTTCTTTTACTACTTCACCGGTTAAGTTGTTAATTGAAATAATTTTAGTGCTGTCATCTGTTGAGGCAATAAAAATAGTCGGTATGCGTTTTAATCTTTTTTGTTGAGATAAATGGGCAATTAAATTTTGTTCTAAGTTTGAAAAATCATCATCATTCCAAGCTTGGAGCAAAACTAAATTAGTGTCATTAAACTTAGCTGTCATATTGCCCGCGTATTGTGTTCCGTAAAAAATATGCGTACTTGGGTGTAATTTAATACCAATAACTTGTTCAATAATGGTTAAGTTTCTAGGCGGTTCCAATAAGAAAGGTTGCCAATATACTGTTAGTTTTTCCGTTTTTAAAATGCAAGGTGAAGGTATTGCATGGAGGTCTTCACTTTGTGGGGCGTATTTGAATTGCTCAATCCAGCGAGTTGTAAAATTAAGTAAAGCCGTTTTATCAGTAAAATCCATAAACAAATATATCTCATATTTAGATTATTATGTTATTTAATCATAATTATACTGGTTAAATTCTGCTATACATAATTCTATTAATGTTTTTTTAATTAATTGGGTAATTAGTGAGAGAAAATTTTGTAAAAATGATTCAGATTAGTAGTCGTTTTAATATAAAATTTTAAGCAACTTAAAATAAGTTATTTATAATTTGGTAAAGGTTAATTAGAAATAGGAAAAGATGGATACTTACATTGTTTATAAAATAGCGAGTTTAATTTTCTTGCTATCCTTTGCCTAAACGTTAATAATAGAGAGGGATAACTTTATCCTTGTAATGCAGCAATGGCGTTAGACATTACAGTTTGTCAAAATAAAATAGTGTAAGTAGAATCATTATAATTAGATAATATGTTTATTTTAAACAGTTGCATAAAGATTTAGTTTATTTGCCAAACCAGTAAAGTATAGCGGTTTGCAAATTAACGATAATAACAATGTCAATAAATTATACAATCAGTTTTTTTGCAAAGTATTTAGTGCTTTTTAATTTAATATTTTGCTTGGGTATTATATTGATGTTGATTAAGTAGTATCGGGTTCACATAAAATAATAACAAAAATAACATAAATAAAATAATGAATACCGTGTATAAAATATTTAGTTAAGTACCATTATTCATCATTGTTAAAATAATCACTTATCAATAATAAGATTCTACCTATAAGTTAATTAAGATTAATGAAGAGTGTAGAATAATGAAAAGAATGCTAATCAACGCAACCCAGCAAGAAGAGCTGCGCGTTGCACTTGTTGATGGCCAACGCTTATATGATTTAGATATCGAAAGCCTTGGACATGAGCAAAAAAAAGCGAATATTTATAAAGGTAAAATCACTAAAATCAATCCAAGTTTAGAAGCGGCTTTTGTTTCTTACGGTGGGGAACGTGATGGTTTTTTACCTTTAAAGGAGATTGCAGAAAGTTATTTCCCATCTAATATTTCTGGTCGTCGTAGTATTAAGCATCTACAAGAAGGTCAAGAAGTTCTTGTCCAAATTGAAAAAGAGATTCGAGGTAAAAAAGGTGCGGCTTTAACCACTTATATTAGTTTAGCGGGTAGCTATTTAGTGTTAATGCCTAATGATCCACGTGCTGGTGGTGTTTCGCGTCGTATAGAAGGCGAAGAAAGAGCGGATCTTAAACGTATTATTGATGCTATCGAAAAACCTAAAGGTATGGGTGTTATTGCTCGAACTGCAGGTGTAGGTAAAAGCCAAGAAGAGTTGCAACAAGATTTAGATGCATTAGTTAATTATTGGATAGCAATCCAAAATGAGGCTAAAAAACACCCAGCCCCAAGTTTAATTCATAAAGAAAGCGATATTATTACTCGCGCATTTCGTGATTATTTGCGTGATGATGTTGGTGATATTTTAATTGATAACTCGAAAGTGCTTGAGATAGCAAAAAAACGGTTAGCTGATTTAGGTCGCGTTGAATACGTTAATCGCCTTAAATTTTATGATGGTGATGTACCTTTATTTAATCATTTCCAAATTGAAGGGCAGATTGAGTCGGCATTTCAGCGTGAAGTACGTTTACCTTCCGGCGGTTCAATTGTTATTGATACTACTGAAGCACTTACTGCAATTGATATTAACTCAGCTAAGTCGATTCGTGGTAGCGATATTGAAGAAACTGCCTTTAATACTAATCTTGAAGCAGCAGAAGAAATTGCGCGCCAGTTACGTTTACGCGACTTAGGTGGTTTGATTGTTATCGATTTTATTGATATGACACCAATTCGCAATCAGCGTGAAGTAGAAAATCGCCTTAAAGAAGCGATGAAGACTGACCGTGCACGTATCCAAACGACCCGTATTTCTCGTTTTGGTTTGCTCGAAATGTCTCGCCAACGTTTAAGCCCGTCATTACGAGAAGCAACTCATCATATTTGCCCGCGTTGTCAAGGAACGGGTACGGTTCGTGATAATAATTCATTGTCTTTATCGATTCTTCGATTAATTCAAGAAGAAGCGATGAAAGATAATACTGTACAAATCGATGTCATCGTTCCTGTACCAATAGCAAGCTATTTACTCAACGAAAAACGTCGCGCTATCACTAATATTGAAAGCATGCATCCTGATGTCAAAATTGTGATTGCCGGCGATGAAGAGATGGAAACACCGCTTTATAAAGTGATTCGTAAGCGTAGAGGCGAAGAAACGGATGTACTGAGTTATAATCTTCCAAAACTGATTCGTGAACTTGAAGAAGAGGAAGATGAACAACAAGCTGTTGAAGTTATTGTTGAACAAGCCGTATTGTCTGGCCCTAAAGTTGAAGCCTCTGTTGCACCAAGAGAAGATGCAACACCAAAAACTAAAAAATCAGAAGGTTTATTTAGTGGGCTATTTGGTAAGCTACGTAAATTGTTTGTTATAGAAAAAGCAGAACCTGAGCCAGAAGTTAAACCTAAAACAGCCAAAAGACGAGATAATCAACGTTCAAACAATCGACGTCAACGTAATAACCGAAACAATAGTGCGGCTAGCAATGCTAATATTGTTACAGCAGGTACTCTTGACGAGGTGAAAGAGACAAGTAGAAATAATAATCGTAGAGCTAAATCAAATACGAATTTGTCAAACTCAACAAATAATCTTAAGGTAGATAAAGTTGTTGACGAAGCAGTGCAACCAAAACAGCGTGAAGCAAAGCCAAGACGTCAACAACGTGCATTAGCTAAAAGTGTTCGTGTAAAAAATACTGATATAACGGTACAATTTCAGCAAGAAAAAGTAATCATTCCTTCTTTGTTGTTGCCTGTCATTGTCACTAAAGCAACTGAAGACCATATTGCATCAGAAACTCAATCAAAGCGTCAGCGTCGCACATCTAGGCATTTGCGAATGAATGGTCAACGTAATAAACGTCGTGTTCGTAATGTGGAATTAAAGCAGTCTCCAATGCCGTTACCATTTGCTGCTGCATCATTAGAATTAGCATTGGGTCGAGTTGTTGTCGATTACAGCCAAATAGTAAATGATGAACCAAATAGTGTTGTGCCTGTTATTCCTTCGCTTTTAGTTCCTGTTATTGTTAAAAATGACGAAGATGTAACTAGTCATAGTGTTGATACTGTCATAATTGATGAACAGTCAAAAAGTTCTTTATCTACAAATGTTCAAGAAGATTTTGAAGATAGCAAAAAAATTAGTGATGGAACTGATCTGATAACTCATGATTTACAATTAACAGGTTATTCTTCTTCAGCAATGGCTAAAGCGCCAGCACCAGAGTATGAAACTTCTGATGTTGGAATAAAATTACGTGAAGAGTCAGATTATCACTTTGAAGGTAAAGGTAATGCTGGTGGCTTAAGTGCACAAGATCATGCGTATGCCGCAGCAAGTAAACCGGTGATGCCGGATTAATCAATAGATAAATTAAAACACGGTGAGCGTTTGTCACCGTGTTTTGTTTATTTATAATAGTGATAAAGATAAATAATGATTATCTATATTTTTAAGAGAATAGTAACGTTTTTATTTATTATCTGCGTGCTGGCTCAGATTAGCTTCTGTTTAGTTTATTTTACTCCTTATTCAATGTCTAACTTTCATAATCTAAGTTTTATTGATGCCTATAGTGCTTTTTTTAAGCAGTTGCTGCAAGGTGAATTTAGGTTGTTAACGGGGGAAACAGTACTTTTTTTTCAGACGTTATTGGCTACATTTGAACTTTGTATCCTTGCTTTATTCGTTGCTCTACTTGTTGGATTACCTTTAGGAATTTTTCTTGGACTGAGTAATATTAACTGGTTAAATAATATGATTCGCTTAGGGTCTTTATTATTATATTCTTGTCCTATCGTTATGTTAGTTATTGTTGTTATGTATTGTCTGTCGCCAACTTGGACTATATCGATGAATTTTGATATATCACCATCAGTTACTGGGACTTCTTTACTGGAGATTTTGGCTTCAACAAAAGCATCTAAATGGAAAGAGTTGTTTGAGCAATTTCATTATTTAATTTTACCAATCATTCTTTTAGCTATTCAGCCAAGCATTATGACCATTCAATTAATCGGTCAAAATGTAAAAAACACATCAAGACAAAATTTTATAAAAATGGCGATTATTCGTGAGCGTTCACCGTTTAAAATTTTACGTCGACATTTGTTACCCAATTCAATCCCAGCCACTATTCCACAGTTGACTTATAATACAACAACGCTGTTATTTTCAACGATGGTTATTGAAATTTTATTTAATCGAGCAGGACTTGGGCAGTGGGTAATGATTGCTTATCATCATCATAATTATTTTATTATTTCTATTGCTATTTTAGCTTGTGGAACGGTTATTAGTTTATTAACGTTATTAGGCGAAATTTCGGCGATTGCAATTTATCCTTTGCGCCATAAGGAATATTATGTTTAGGCCAGCTAGTTTAATGAAAAACATTAAGTCATGCTTTAGTCGGCTACATGGTAATCTCTATTTAATTGTTGGTTTTTATGGCATATTGGCGATTACTTTTGTCGCATTATCAACTAAATGGTTTTTTCATGCTCATTTAAATCCTATATATCCTGCATTATTACCCCCCGCTTGGTGGCTTAATGGTGATATCAATCATATATTAGGTACGAATGCGAAAGGACAAGATATTTTTGATTATTTGCTAATTGGATATCGCTCAACTATTTCAATGACATTAAAAGTGGTATTTTATGTGGTTGTCATTGGTGGATTAATTAATTATTTAATGTTTTTTATATCGTTGATACGTCCTTTTGTATTATTCATTTTTAAATTTTGTATGGTAGTACCACCATTACTTGGTGTGATTGTGATTAGCTTATTGTTAGAAGATGATATTACTAATATGTTATTGGTGGTTGGATTATCTTATACTCCACGCTTTATTTACAATATTCATCAACGCGTTATTAATGAATGGAATAAGACGTATATTATAGCTTATAGATTGGATGGCTTATCTGCATTTTCAATTTTAAATCGTTTTATTTTACCTAATATTTTACCTATCTATTTGACCGAGATTGTTTCGTTATTTGGTTCAATCATTTTATCTCTTACCACTATAACTTTTTTAGGTTTTGCTAATGATGTTTCTCGGCCTGATTTGGGAATGATGATGTTTCAAATGAAAGATATTATTGCCACTAATTATTTAGCCTTTCTATCTCCCGGAATTGCTGTGTCTGCTACAATAATTTTTGTTTATTTGTTTAACTTTGGATTATATGGTCGGCGAGCAGGAACTTAATTATGGCATTATTAGACATTCGAAATTTAACCATTGAGTTTATTACGCCAGATGGTCTTTTGCGTGCAATTGATCGCGTTAATTTGAAGTTGTCTGAAGGCGAAATTCGCGGCTTAGTTGGTGAGTCAGGTTCAGGAAAAAGTCTTATCGCTAAAGCTATTTTAGGGGTAACTAATCATAATTGGAAAATTTCTGCTGATCGATTTTATTTTGATAATATTGATTTACTAAAGTTAACACCTAAACAACGTCGAAAAGTCATTAGTGATAATATCTCGATGATATTCCAAGAGCCGCAATCTTGTTTAGATCCTTCAATGAAAATTGGTCAACAATTGATTGACGCTATACCAAAACGAACCTTTAAAGGGCATTGGTGGCAGCGGTTATTTTGGCGTAAAAATCGTGCTATTGAACTGTTGCACCGAGTTGGTATTAAACATCATAAAGAGATATTAAAATCTTATCCATTTGAATTGACCGAAGGTGAGTGTCAAAAAGTGATGATTGCAATTGCATTGGCTAATCAACCCAAGCTATTGATTGCAGATGAGCCAACAAATGCGATGGAAGCAACAACCGAAGCGCAAATTTTTAGGTTGCTGGCTAGTATGAATCAAAATATGGGTACCACTATTTTGCTTATTAATCATGACTTGCAGATGGTAACTCGATGGACAGATCGTATTAATGTGCTGTATTGTGGGCAAACAGTTGAAGTTGCCGATAGTGAAGATTTAATTAGATCTCCTTATCATCCCTATACTCAGGCTTTAATTTATGCGATTCCTGATTTTGGCAAAGCGATGCCACATAAAAGTCCGTTAAATACCTTACCTGGTGTTATTCCGTCACTTGAACATTTACCGATCGGATGTCGATTAGGACCAAGATGTCCTTATGCCCAAAAAAAATGTATTTTAGCACCAGAATTAATACCGATAAAAGACCATTTTTTCGCCTGCCATTTTCCGTTAAATACTGATGAGTAACTGTAAATAATAGGAATACTCGATGAATCCAATATTAAAAGTACGTAACTTATCTAAGCAATTTAAAATCCATAAAGGTTTGTTTGGGCATTTACGTATTGATGCGGTGAAAGCATTATCGTTTTCTCTTAATGAAGGTAAAACCCTTGCAATTATTGGACAAAATGGTTCAGGAAAATCGACATTGGCAAAAATGTTAGTAGGGATGATAAAACCTGATAGCGGTGATATCTGGATTGATGGTAATAAAGTTCAATACGGCGATTATAGTCACCGTTGTCAACTGATTAGAATGATTTTTCAGCATGTTGAAAGTTCATTCGATCCTAGATTGCGTATTGGACAATTATTAGAGATCCCACTTAAGCATAATACCCATTATGATGCCCATGAGCGTGAAAAACTAATTAGTAGTGTATTAAAACAAGTTGGATTATTGCCCGAACATGCTTCTTACTATCCTTCAGTGATGGCGGCAGGACAAAAGCAACGTGTGGCATTAGCAAGAGCTTTAATTTTAAAGCCCAAAGTAATTATTCTTGATGAGGCTTTAGCAGCGTTAGATATTTCGATGCGCTCACAGATTGTTAATTTGATGTTGTCATTACAAGTTCAACAAAATATTTCTTATGTTTATGTAACACAAGATATTGGTATGATGAAACATATTAGCGACGAAATTTTAGTTATGCATAATGGCGATCTTGTTGAGTATGGTAATACTGCTGAAGTATTAGCTTCACCTTTAAGTGATATTACCCAAAAATTGATAAATAGCTATTTTGGTGAAGCACTGACTGCTGATACTTGGCGTACTGATACAAGGTCTTTTTAAGAAAGATCTCTTTTATCACCTATAATCATCAATAATATATGTATCTACTATTATGATTTAGTTTTAAATTTCATCTCTAATATTGTCAATAAAAATCTCGACAAATAATCTAAAACGCACTATATTTAGCTATATGGATTTCTAGACGTCTATTTTAGAGGTTTAAAATAACTTATCGTTTTTAGGAGCTTTTGTTATGCCTATTTGTATTCCTGATTCATTACCGGCTGTTGATGTATTACGTAATGAAAATGTATTTGTTATGACTTCATCACGCGCTAATACTCAAGAAATTCGTCCTCTTAAGCTTCTTTTTTTAAACTTAATGCCTAAAAAAATCGAGACTGAAAACCAGTTTTTAAGATTACTTTCTAACTCATCTTTACAAGTTAATATTCAGTTATTGCGTATTGACCAACGCGAATCAAAAAATACACCTGTCGAGCATTTAAATAGTTTTTATTGTGATTTTGATGATATTCGCGAACAGAATTTTGATGGACTAATTATAACGGGAGCACCACTAGGTAAGGTCCCTTTTTCTGATGTTGTGTATTGGCCTAAATTAACTGAAATTATAACATGGGCAAAAGAGCATGTTACTTCAACCATGTTTGTTTGTTGGGCTGTGCAGGCTGCTTTGAATGTATTATATGATTTACCAAAATTTACTCGTACCGAAAAATTATCCGGTGTTTATCAGCATCAAAATAATCAACCCAATGCTATTTTAACACGTGGTTTTGACGATACTTTTTTAGCTCCCCATTCACGATATGCTGATTTTCCTATTGATGAAATAAAAAAACATACTGACTTAACCATTTTAGCTGAATCTGATATTACTGGTCCTTATTTGATGGCAACTACAGATAAGCGGATGGTATTTGTGACTGGTCATCCTGAATATGACTCTGCAACACTGGCAAATGAATACTATCGAGACTTAAATGCAGGCATTCAACCTGATATGCCGTTTAATTATTTCCCTAATAATAATCCTCATTTAGCACCAAAAGCTACATGGCGTAGCCATGCCTATTTATTATTTAGTAATTGGCTTAATTATTATGTTTATCAGTTAACACCATTTGATTTAACTACCCGAAATTTAACAATTGATGATTGATAAATATAAGAAATGTTGAAAGGTTATCAGTTATGGCCCTTAAATATTTCAATAAGTTGTCGAATATTACACTAAATGTGGCTTTAGTTATGTGATTAAACTTGTAGCCAAAATGTCACAGGACCATCATTAATTAATGATACTTGCATATCAGCAGCAAATTGTCCTGTTTGGGTCGTTATTTGTTGTTTACATTGTTCGACAAAAAGTTGATAAAGCCTATCAGCTTCATCTGGCTTGGCACCTTTAGTAAAACTCGGACGCATTCCTTTTTTAGTGTCTGCCGCTAGGGTAAATTGAGAAACTACTAATACTTCACCATTAGCTTGTTTAACGTTTAAATTCATTTTTCCTTCGCTATCACTAAAAATGCGATAGCCTAATACTTTTTCACATAAACGAATTGCTTTTTGCTCGTCATCACTTTGCTCAACACCGAGTAAAATCAGCAACCCCTGATTAATTTGTCCAATAATGTTATTGTTTGTTGTGACGCTAGCTTGCTTTACTCGTTGGATTAAGGCAATCATAAATTAATTACTCTGTTGTTAAAGGTTGATTCTTAAAGGCGTGTTTTTTTTTGTCGGTTATAGTCAGTTAAAGTTGCAGCAAACTCGGCACCGAACAAAATAATACACCATGAACAGTAGATCCAAACTAACATGATGGGGATAGATGATACTACTCCGTAAATGAGTTGGTATGTTGGAAATGAAGTAACATAAAGTGCAAACGCTCGTTTGCCTAATTCAAATAATATTGCAGCTACAAATGCTCCAATCATCGATTCTTTAAAAGGCACAGATTCGGTCGGAATAATGCTATAAAGCAACCAAAATCCGAATACAGAAATAATAAAGGGAAGGGTACTAAGTAAAATAGTGTTTGTTGTGGCTGTCGAAAACCAATTTAGTGAGAATATGTAAGAGCTCACAGCCACACTTGAACCAACTAAGATCGGACCTAAAGTTAAAATTGTCCAGTATATGGTTAGGTTATACATGAAAGAGCGTTTTCGTTTGGTTTTCCAAATATGATTAAGTGTTGTATTAATTGAGTTAATTAGTAATAGTGATGTAACAATTAAACCAATTACCCCTAAAAAAGTCATTTTTTTAGTATTGGATATGAATTGTTCCAGATAATTTTGAATAGAATCACTAGCAGTGGGAACAAGATTTTTATAAATCAATTGTTTTAATGAAAGACTAGCTTCGTTAAAAATCGGAAAAGCTGACAATAAGGAGAAAATAACAGTAATAAGTGGTACTAGTGCAAGTATCGTAGTATAAGCGAGCTCAGCAGAAGAGGTTGTTAGACGATCGTGGTTAATACGATTCCATAACATTTTCATAAAGAGCTGTATTTGCTTAAGTGATTTCATTATTTTTTCTAGTTAGAAATGGCACAATCATTAATCCCATTACTATTTAATGAGTTTAATACCTTATCTGCATCTTTTTTGTTGGTATATGGCCCTATTGTGACTCGATATAACTGGCCTGGAGAAATATTAGCACTAATACCGGTCATTGCAAGCTTAGCCCTTAGTGTATCAGCATTAGACTTATCCTTAAATGCACCACATTGTAGTAGCCATTTATTGGTAACAGTTTGTGTTGGCGATGATGTTATATTTATTGTTTGATTTTGTGTCGCTGAGTTTTCTTTCGAGGAAGACACTGTAGTTTGAGTATTATTAATAAAACTATCCAAGATTTGTTGTCTTTCACTTGCAACTGAATTTGATGTTGAAGCGTAGTTTGCATTAGGGGTTTCTAACTCTTTAAGATATGTCCAACGCTCTTGAGGTTGCTCCGGTAGAGTTATTGTCGGAGCCTGAGTTTTTACTTTTGGCGCTTCAACGGTTTTTTTAGGCGTATTATTCGCAACAAAATAGAGAATAGCAGAAAATAGAATAATGACAATAATGGCCAAAAATATCATTAAATTAGGCGTATTTCGTGACTTATTTTTTTTTGACTGGCTCTTTTTTCTAACATAATCACGCTGAACCACAATAGACTCTCTTCTATTTTATTAACATTACATAAATAATTAGTATACAAATAAAAAAAGTGGTTTACACCACTTTTTGTCATTTTTTCTTTAACTATGATAGTTAACAATTAACAAATAAAGCTATCAACCCAATGCTTTAATTTGCTTAATTAAATTTGCTTTATGGCGCGCAGCTTTATTTTTGTGGATTAAGCCACGAGCCGCTTGACGGTCAACAACTGCTTGCATGTCTTTGAATGCTACTTCAGCTGTTTGTTTATCACCAGCTGCAACAGCTGCGTAAACTTTTTTAATATAAGTACGCATCATTGAACGGTTACTAGCATTATGTTTACGACGTTTTTCGGATTGAACCGCACGTTTCTTAGCTGATTTGATATTAGCCAAAGTCAACTCCCAAGTTTATATAAAAATTACATATTAATAAGGTGGCAAAATATGCCTGATTTTCTCTCTTTTGTCAATGCTGTTGCATAAAAAATATGATCGGTAATTTTTATCTTTATAATAAATGTTTACTATTCGACCAATAAAGCCTATAACCTAAAAAGAAATTTTATGTTAGAATATCGAAAGTTTTATTTTTATTCTATTTTATAAGAGGAAGTATCATGTCTATTATTAGAATGCAAGATCTTGATCTAAAAGGAAAACGTTTATTCATTCGCTCGGATCTTAATGTGCCGGTCAAAAATGGTAAGGTCACTTCCGATGCGCGTATTAAAGCATCATTACCTACTATTGAAGATGCCATCAAAAAAGGTGCTAAGGTAATGGTTACCTCTCATATCGGTCGACCAACAGAAGGAGAATATAACCCAGAATTCTCTTTACAACCTGTTGTTGATTATTTAAAAGAACATGTGTCATTCCCTGTTCGTTTAGTAAAAGATTACCTAGATGGTGTTGATGTTAAAGAAGGTGAATTAGTTGTTCTTGAAAACGTCCGTTTTAATGTTGGAGAAGGCAAAGATGATGAAACTCTATCTAAAAAATATGCCGCTCTTTGTGATATTTATGTGATGGATGCGTTTGGTACTGCTCACCGTGCTCAAGCATCTACTCATGGTGCTGGTAAATTTGCGCCAGTTGCTTGTGCAGGTCCATTATTAGCAGCTGAACTTGATGCATTAGGTAAAGCTTTAGATAATCCAGCAAGACCAATGGTTGCCATTGTTGCTGGTTCAAAAGTATCAACTAAATTAACTGTGCTTGATTCTTTATCAAAAATTGCTGACCAAATTATTGTTGGTGGTGGTATTGCTAATACTTTCATCGCTGCTGAAGGCTATAATGTAGGTAAATCACTTTACGAAGCAGATCTCATTCCTGAAGCTAAAAAATTGATGGCTAACTGTGAAATTCCTGTTCCAACTGATGTACGTGTTGCAACTGAATTTAGTGAAACAGCTACTGCAACTGAAAAATCGGTTAAAGATGTTAAGGAGAATGAGCAAATTCTTGATTTAGGCGATAAATCAGCTGAGGTATTAGCAGATATCATTAAAAATGCTAAAACCATTTTATGGAATGGTCCTGTGGGGGTTTTTGAGTTTCCTAATTTCCGCCGAGGTACTGAAATTGTTGCGAAAGCAATTGCTGATAGCCAAGGATTCTCAATCGCGGGTGGTGGTGATACCTTAGCGGCAATTGATTTATTTGGTATTGAAGATAAAATCTCTTATATTTCAACTGGTGGCGGTGCTTTCCTTGAATTCGTTGAAGGTAAAAAACTACCTGCTGTAGCTATGTTAGAGGCTAGAGCAAAAGCGTAATACTGGTTCAATAGGAAGGATGGGGAAAATACTCATCCTTTATTTTTATGATAGATAAATTTATAGGTAACAAAATGACTACAAAGATTTCTGATGTCGTTAAACCTGGTGTAGTAACTGGTGATGATGTTCAAAAAGTATTTCAAATCGCTCGCGAAAATAATTTTGCATTGCCCGCAGTTAACTGTGTAGACACTAACACAATCAATGCTGTTATTGAAACAGCAGCAAAAGTAGGTTCTCCTGTTATTGTCCAATTCTCAAACGGAGGGGCCCAATTTATTGCCGGTAAGGGCTTGAAATTAGAAGGGCAAGAATGTGCTATTCTAGGGGCAATTTCTGGTGCAAAACACGTCCACCTTATGGCTGAAAAATACGGTGTTCCGGTTATTGTTCATACCGATCACTGTGCTAAAAAATTACTTCCATGGATTGATGGTTTGCTTGAAGCTGGTGAAACGCATTTTGCTAAAACAGGTAAACCTTTGTTTTCTTCTCATATGATTGATCTCTCAGAAGAAACATTAAAAGATAATATTGACATTTGTTGTCAGTATCTTGCTCGTATGTCTGCAATGAAAATGACATTAGAGTTAGAATTGGGGTGTACTGGTGGTGAGGAAGATGGTGTTGATAACAGCCATATGGATAGTTCGGCACTTTATACTCAACCAGAAGATGTTGCATACGCTTATGAACGTTTAAGTGCTATTAGTCCTCGTTTCACTATTGCAGCATCATTTGGTAATGTTCATGGTGTTTATAAACCAGGTAATGTTAAGTTAACGCCTAAAATTCTAGATAATTCACAAAAATATGTATCTGAGAAGTTTAGTTTACCTGCAAAATCATTGAACTTTGTTTTCCATGGTGGTTCTGGTTCTACACCTGAAGAAATTGCTGAAGCAGTAAGCTACGGTGTTATTAAAATGAATATTGACACTGATACACAATGGGCAAATTGGTCTGGTATTTTAGATTACTACAAAGCAAATGAAGCTTACTTACAAGGACAATTAGGTAATCCAGAAGGTATCGATGCTCCAAACAAAAAATACTATGATCCGCGTGTGTGGTTACGTAAAGGACAAGATTCTTTAATTGCACGTTTAGAGCTAGCATTTAAAGAACTTAACGCAGTAAACGTTCTTTAATTTTTGTGTTTATTTAAACTAAAACAGGGCTATCGCCCTGCTTTTCGTTTATTCT
This sequence comes from Gilliamella sp. X-23, assembly GCF_057063545.1. NCBI lineage: Bacteria > Pseudomonadati > Pseudomonadota > Gammaproteobacteria > Orbales > Orbaceae > Gilliamella > Gilliamella sp. X-23. The sequence goes on along the minus strand of NZ_JBXSQG010000008.1, from coordinate 37,352 downwards.
ATTTTAAATTAAGTCTTGCATTTTTATTTGAGTTATAGGATAATCTTGCCCTCATTTAACTTAGGGGAGCTGTCTATTTATTAATAGCTATTATTAATAGAGGCGTTTGCACCCGAGCAAAGGAAACTAAAAATGGCAAAAAAAGTACAAGCTTACATCAAGTTGCAAGTTGCAGCTGGTGCAGCAAATCCTAGTCCACCAGTTGGTCCAGCTCTTGGTCAACACGGTGTTAATATCATGGAGTTCTGTAAAGCGTTTAATGCAAAAACAGAAAGCATGGAAAAAGGATTACCAATTCCTGTTGTAATTACAGTATATTCAGACCGTTCATTTACATTCGTAACTAAAACGCCTCCAGCTGCAGTTTTATTAAAGAAAGCTGCTAAAATCAAGTCTGGTTCTGGCGAACCTAACAAGAAAAAGGTAGGTAAAGTAACGAGTGCGCAAATTCGCGAAATCGCTGAATTAAAAGCTGCAGATATGAATGGTGCTACCATTGAAACGATGATGCGTTCTATTGAAGGAACAGCTCGTTCAATGGGCTTGGAAGTGGAGGGTTAATCAATGGCTAAATTATCTAAGAAAGCTAAACTTATCCGCGAAAAAGTGAATGCGACTAAGCAATATGAAATTAATGAAGCTATCGCTTTATTAAAAGAACTCGCTACCGCTAAATTTACAGAAAGTGTTGACGTTGCCGTTAATTTAGGTATCGATTCACGTAAATCAGACCAAAATGTTCGCGGTGCAATTGTACTTCCACATGGTACTGGACGTAGTGTACGCGTTGCTGTCTTTACTCAAGGGGCAAATGCAGAAGCAGCTAAAGAAGCAGGTGCTGAATTAGTAGGTATGGACGATCTTGCTGATCAAATCAAAAAAGGCGAAATGGATTTTGATGTTGTTATCGCATCACCTGACGCTATGCGTGTTGTTGGTCAATTAGGTCAAATTTTAGGACCACGTGGCTTAATGCCAAACCCTAAAGTTGGGACTGTTACCCCTAACGTTGCTGAAGCTGTAAAAAATGCTAAAGCAGGTCAGATTCGTTACCGTAATGATAAAAATGGTATTATCCATACAACTATCGGTAAAGCTGATTTTGATGCAGATAAGCTTAAAGAAAATTTAGAAGCATTACTTGTTGCGTTAAAACGTGCAAAACCAGCATCTTCTAAAGGTGTATTTGTTAAGAAAGTGAGTCTTTCTACTACAATGGGTGCTGGTGTTGCTATTGATCAAGCAACATTGAATGCAACGGTTTAATGATTTTTATCGTTAAACAAAGAAATCGGTTGGTGTCTGGCCTTAACCAGACCCCGTCCAAGACCGTAGGTGTAGTTGAAGTTTGACTACTTAATTTTCCTACGTAGACGGTGACAGAACCTGATAAGATATATATAGAAGGATTCTGCTCATCGTGGTTGTGCTAGTTACATTTGTAGCTAGTGAAAATTAGTCTAGGCTTTTGCCTAGTATAATCCAGGAGCAATACCAATGGCACTAAATCTTCAAAATAAACAAGAAATTGTTGCTGAAGTTAATGAAATCGCCAAAGGTGCGCTATCTGCAGTTGTTGCTGATTCTCGTGGCGTAACTGTAGAAAAAATGACTGCATTACGTAAATCTGCTCGTGAAGCGGGTGTTTATATGCGTGTTGTTCGCAATACGCTATTACGCCGTGTTGTTGAGGGTACTCAATACGAGTGTTTAAAAGATACGTTTGTTGGTCCTACTCTAATTGCATTTTCAAATGAGCACCCAGGTGCTGCAGCGCGTCTCTTTAAGGCGTTTGCGAAAGAAAATGACAAATTTGAGATTAAAGCCGCAGCCTTTGAAGGTGAGTTAATTACTGCAGCGAACATTGATCGCCTAGCAACATTACCTACTTATGAAGAAGCATTAGCTCGCTTGATGTCAACCATGAAAGAAGCCGCAGCTGGCAAATTGGTTCGTACTCTTGCAGCGGTTCGCGATCAAAAAGAAGCTGCTTAATTGGCAGTTTGATTGTGAATTTTATCAATTAAAAAAATGTAAATTTGGGAAACTATATTATGTCTATCACTAAAGAACAAATTTTAGATGCAGTTGCTGAAATGTCTGTTATGGATGTTGTTGAACTTGTATCAATGATGGAAGAAAAATTTGGCGTTTCTGCAGCCGCAGCAGTTGCAGTTGCAGCAGCAGGTCCAGCTGAAGCAGCAGAAGAAAAAACTGAATTTGATGTAATCTTAAAAGATGTTGGCGCTAATAAAGTCGCTGTTATCAAAGCAGTTCGTGGTGCAACAGGTTTAGGCTTAAAAGAAGCTAAAGATCTTGTTGAATCAGCTCCAGCAACAGTTAAAGAAGGCGTTAGCAAAGCTGATGCTGAAGAACTTAAAAAAGCGCTTGAAGAATCAGGTGCAGTTGTTGAACTTAAATAAGTTTATCAACAACGCGGCAAATGGCTGGGGGTTTTATACCTCCAGCCTTTTTGCGCTATAACAAGTTAAAGAATTTTATTTGAAGATTATCAATAAAAGTAATAAAGAGATAGTATATTTATTAAGCCTAATCAATTGATATTTATAGATATTTTCGATGAGGTGTCAGGTGTTATCAATTAGTGGTAGTATTCCTGATGAATATTTAATCATGCTAAAATAGCAGATAAGCAAGTTGAGGAACTAATGGTTTACTCTTATACCGAGAAAAAACGAATTCGTAAGAATTTTGGTAAGCGTCCACAAGTCTTGGATATACCGTATCTTCTTTCTATTCAACTTGATTCGTTCCAGAAATTTATTGAGCAAGATCCAGAAGGACAATATGGCTTAGAAGCTGCATTCCGTTCAATATTTCCGATAAAAAGTTATAGTGGTAACGCTGAGTTACAATATGTGAGCTTTAAGATGGGCGAACCTGTGTTTGATGTTAAAGAATGTCAAATCAGAGGGATCACTTACTCAGCACCGTTGCGCGTAAAATTACGTTTAGTTATTTATGATAAAGATGCGCCAGAAGGAACAGTTAAAGATATTAAAGAGCAAGATGTCTACATGGGCGAAATCCCTTTAATGACGGACAATGGTACATTTGTGATTAATGGCACAGAGCGTGTAATCGTATCACAATTACATCGTAGTCCTGGTGTGTTCTTTGATAGTGATAAAGGTAAAACACACTCTTCTGGTAAAGTTTTATATAATGCTCGAATTATTCCTTATCGTGGCTCTTGGCTTGATTTTGAATTTGATCCAAAAGATAATCTTTTTGCTCGTATAGACCGTCGTCGTAAACTTCCAGCAACAATTATTTTGCGTGCGTTAGGTTATGAAACAGAAGAAATTTTAGATATCTTCTTTGAAAAAACTGTTTTTGAAGTTAGCAAATCTAAGTTAAAGATGGATCTTGTTCCAGAGCGTTTACGTGGTGATACAGCACTATTTGATATTGAATCAAAAGGTAAAATTTATGCTGAAAAAGGCCGACGTATTACCGCTCGTCACATTCGTGAATTAGAAAAAGATAAAGTTAGCAAAATTGATGTACCAGTTGAATATATCGTTAATAAAGTTCTGGCTAAAAATTATATTGACGAAGAAACAGGAGAGGTAATTGCTTTTGCCAATACACCGATCTCATTAGAGCTATTACTTCAATTAACCAATGCTGGATATAAAAAAATAGAAACTTTATTCACTAATGATTTAGATCATGGTGCATTTATTTCTGAAACATTAAATGTCGATTCAACTCGTGATCGACTAGGTGCGTTAGTTGAAATTTATCGCATGATGCGTCCGGGCGAACCACCAACAAAAGAAGCCGCTGAAGGACTATTTGATAATTTATTCTTCTCTGACGAACGTTATGATTTATCCGCTGTTGGGCGTATGAAGTTTAACCGTTCTTTAGGGCGTGATGATATTGAAGGCGAAAGCGTTTTAACGAAAGATGATATTGTTGACGTAATGAAGAAATTAATCGCTATTCGTAACGGTCACGGTGAAGTTGATGATATCGACCATTTAGGTAATCGTCGTATTCGTAGTGTTGGCGAAATGGCAGAAAACCAATTCCGTATTGGTTTAGTTCGTGTTGAACGAGCTGTGAAAGAGCGCTTATCTTTAGGTGATCTTGATTCACTAATGCCACAAGATATGATTAATGCTAAACCAATTTCAGCAGCGATTCGTGAATTTTTTGGTTCAAGTCAGCTATCTCAATTTATGGATCAAAACAACCCATTATCTGAAATTACCCATAAACGTCGTATTTCAGCATTAGGTCCAGGTGGTTTAACGCGTGAACGAGCAGGGTTCGAAGTACGTGACGTACATCCAACGCATTATGGTCGTGTATGTCCAATCGAAACGCCTGAAGGCCCAAATATCGGTTTAATTAACTCATTAGCGGTTTATGCTCGTACCAATGAGTATGGATTTTTAGAAACACCATACCGTCGAGTGATTGATGGTGTCGTAACTGACGAAATTAATTATTTATCAGCAATTGATGAAAGTGAATTTGTGATTGCTCAGGCAAACTCAAACCTTGATGAAGATGGTCGTTTTAAAGAAGACTTAGTGACTTGTCGCTTAAACGGTGAGTCCGGCTTATATAGTCCAGAACAAGTTCATTATATGGACGTATCAACCCAACAAATCGTATCAGTTGGTGCATCATTAATTCCATTCCTTGAACATGATGATGCGAACCGTGCCTTAATGGGTGCGAACATGCAACGTCAGGCAGTACCAACGTTGAAAGCGGAAAAACCGTTTGTTGGAACCGGGATGGAGCGTGCTGTTGCGGTTGACTCAGGTGTAACAGCTGTTGCTCGCCGTGGTGGTACAGTTCAATATGTTGATGCATCACGTATAGTGGTTAATGTTAACGCTGATGAAATATATGCTGGTGAAACTGGTATTGATATTTATAACTTAACTAAATATACCCGTTCTAACCAAAACACTTGTATCAATCAAATTCCATGTGTGGAATTAGGCGAAAAAGTTGAACGTGGCGATGTTCTTGCCGATGGTCCATCAACTGACTTAGGTGAATTGGCATTAGGTCAAAATATGCGAGTGGCTTTCATGCCATGGAATGGTTACAACTTTGAGGATTCTATTTTAGTTTCTGAAAAAGTGGTACAAGATGACCGTTTTACATCAATTCATATTCAAGAATTATCTTGTATTTCTCGTGATACGAAGTTAGGTGCAGAAGAGATTACGGCGGATATTCCAAATGTTGGTGAAGCTGCATTATCTAAACTTGATGAATCAGGTATTGTTTATATCGGTGCTGAAGTTCAAGGTGGCGATATTCTGGTCGGTAAAGTAACTCCTAAAGGTGAAACACAATTAACGCCAGAAGAAAAATTGCTGCGTGCAATTTTTGGTGAAAAAGCATCTGATGTTAAAGATACTTCATTGCGCGTACCGAATGGTGTTTCAGGTACAGTTATTGATGTTCAAGTGTTTACTCGTGATGGTGTACAAAAAGATAAACGTGCGCTTGAAATCGAAGAGATGCAACTTAAACAGGCAAGAAAAGATTTAACTGAAGAACTTAAAATCTTAGAAGCTGCATTGTTTGCTCGTATCCGTGATGTACTAATTTCGGGTGGAATCAAAGCTGATAAATTAGATGCTTTACCACGTGAAAAATGGTTAACAATCGGTATTGCAAATGAAGATAAACAAGCTCAATTAGAACAGCTTGCTGAACAGCACGAAGAAATCAAAGCTGAATTTAATAAAAAACTTGAAGCTAAACGCATGAAGATCACACAAGGTGATGATTTACAACCGGGTGTGCTCAAAATTGTTAAAGTTTACTTAGCGGTCAAACGTCAAATTCAGCCAGGTGATAAGATGGCTGGTCGTCATGGTAACAAAGGGGTTATCTCTAAAATTAACCCAATTGAAGATATGCCATATGATGACAAAGGTCGTCCTGTTGATATCGTATTAAATCCACTAGGTGTTCCGTCTCGTATGAATATTGGACAGATCCTAGAAACTCACTTGGGTATGGCTGCTAAGGGTATTGGTCAGAAGATTGATGCGATGTTAAAAGAACAGCAGGAGTTAGCTAAATTACGTGAGTTTATTCAAAAAGCTTATGATCTTGGTTTAGGCGCTGCACAAAAAGTTAATGTAGCAGAATTCACCGACCAAGAAGTCATGAATTTGGCGCAAAACTTGCGTAATGGTATGCCACTAGCAACACCTGTGTTTGATGGTGCTAAAGAGCAAGAAATTAAAGCCTTACTAGAGCTGGGTGATTTACCAACTTCAGGTCAAATTACGTTGTATGATGGTCGTACAGGTGAACAATTTGAACGTCCAGTTACTGTAGGTTATATGTATATGCTTAAATTGAATCACTTAGTTGATGATAAAATGCATGCTCGCTCTACTGGTTCATACAGTCTGGTTACTCAACAACCATTGGGCGGTAAAGCTCAATTTGGTGGTCAACGTTTTGGTGAGATGGAAGTATGGGCACTTGAAGCATATGGTGCAGCTTATACCTTACAAGAAATGTTAACCGTTAAATCAGATGACGTAAACGGCCGTACTAAGATGTATAAAAATATTGTAGATGGTGATCATCGTATGGAGCCTGCGATCCCAGAATCATTTAATGTACTATTAAAAGAGATCCGTTCGTTAGGTATTAATATCGAGTTAGATGAAGAATAATTTTTGCTAACTTAAATGATTTCTATTTATAGGGATAACTTATTAGCAATAATAAGTTATCTAATTGGTTTAACTCCATAGGAGTCAATTGTGAAAGACTTACTAAAGTTTCTAAAAGCACAAACAAAAACAGAAGATTTTGATGCTATCAAGATAGGCCTTGCTTCTCCTGATATGATTCGTTCATGGTCTTTTGGTGAAGTTAAAAAACCTGAAACAATTAATTATCGTACGTTCAAACCTGAGCGCGATGGATTGTTTTGTGCGCGTATTTTTGGACCAGTAAAAGATTATGAATGTTTATGTGGAAAATATAAACGTTTAAAACACCGCGGTGTAATTTGTGAAAAATGTGGAGTTGAAGTAACTCAAGCTAAAGTACGTCGTGAACGTATGGGACACATTGAACTAGCATCACCAACTGCCCATATTTGGTTTTTAAAATCATTACCATCTCGTATCGGTTTATTACTTGATATGCCTCTTCGCGATATTGAACGAGTGCTTTACTTTGAATCATTTATGGTTCTTGATGGTGGTATGACGAACCTTGAACGTGGTCAGATTTTAACTGAAGAACAATATTTAGATGCGTTAGAAGAGTTTGGTGACGAATTTGATGCTCGCATGGGGGCAGAAGCTATCCAAGAGTTATTACGTAATATTGATGTGCAAGCAGAATGTGAAGCACTACGTGATGAACTCGCTACCACTAATTCTGAAACTAAGCGTAAAAAGCTGACCAAACGTATTAAGATTATTGAAGCATTTATTCAATCAGAAAATAAACCTGAATGGATGATTCTGAACGTATTACCTGTGTTGCCACCAGATTTACGCCCATTGGTTCCACTTGATGGCGGACGTTTTGCAACATCAGATCTTAATGATCTTTATCGCCGAGTTATTAATCGTAATAACCGTTTAAAACGTTTATTAGACTTGGCTGCACCAGATATCATTGTACGTAATGAAAAACGTATGTTACAAGAATCTGTCGATGCGTTATTAGATAATGGTCGTCGTGGTCGTGCGATTACTGGTTCAAACAAACGTCCATTGAAGTCACTTGCTGATATGATTAAAGGTAAGCAAGGTCGTTTCCGTCAAAACTTATTAGGTAAACGTGTTGACTATTCTGGTCGTTCTGTAATTACTGTAGGTCCATACTTACATTTGCATCAGTGTGGTTTACCGAAGAAGATGGCTCTTGAATTATTCAAACCATTTATTTACGGTAAATTAGAGCGTCGCGGTTATGCAACAACCATTAAAGCAGCGAAGAAAATGGTTGAGCGTGAAGATGCAATTGTATGGGATATCTTAGATGAAGTTATCCGCGAACATCCAGTATTACTAAACCGTGCACCAACATTGCATAGATTAGGTATTCAAGCATTTGAACCGATTCTAATTGAAGGTAAAGCCATTCAATTACACCCATTAGTTTGTGCGGCGTTTAATGCTGACTTCGATGGTGACCAGATGGCGGTTCACGTTCCATTAACGTTAGAAGCACAATTAGAAGCTCGTGCGTTAATGATGTCAACCAACAATATTCTTTCACCGGCAAGTGGTGAGCCTATCATCGTTCCTTCACAGGACGTGGTTTTAGGTCTTTACTATATGACTCGTGATAAAGTCAATGCCAAAGGTGAAGGCATGATATTAACCGGTCCTAAAGAAGCTGAAAAGCTATATCGTTTAGGTCTAGTTGAATTACATGCTAAGGTTAAAGTCCGTATTACTGAAAGCCAACGTAATAGTGTAGGTGAGTGGGAAGATACCACCTCGGTGGTTGATACAACAGTTGGTCGTGCAATTTTATGGTTAATTATGCCAAAAGGGATGAGCTTCTCTGTTATCAATCAACCTTTGGGTAAAAAAGCGATCTCTAAAATTTTAAATATCTGTTATCGCCAATTAGGCATGAAAGATACGGTTATTTTAGCTGACCAAATCATGTACACTGGTTTTGCTTATGCGGCGCGTTCAGGTGTATCAGTTGGTATTGATGATATGGAAATTCCAGCGAAGAAATCACAAATCATCAACGAAGCTGAAATTGAAGTCGCTGAAATTCAAGAGCAATTCCAATCTGGTTTAGTAACTGCAGGTGAACGTTATAACAAAGTTATCGATATTTGGGCTGCCGCTAACGAACGCGTTGCTAAAGCGATGATGGATAACTTATCAACTGAAAAAGTAATTAACCGCGAAGGCGAAGAAGAAGTTCAATCTTCTTTCAATAGCATTTACATGATGGCCGACTCAGGTGCGCGTGGTTCTGCAGCACAGATTCGTCAGCTGGCTGGTATGCGTGGCTTGATGGCAAAACCAGATGGTTCGATTATCGAAACACCTATCACTGCGAACTTCCGTGAAGGATTAAACGTACTTCAATACTTTATCTCTACGCATGGTGCGCGTAAAGGTCTTGCGGATACTGCATTAAAAACAGCGAACTCAGGTTATTTAACTCGACGTTTAGTTGATGTGGCACAAGATTTAGTGGTGATTGAAGATGACTGTGGCACCTTAGAAGGCGTGGTGATGACACCTGTTATTGAAGGCGGTGATGTTAAAGAGCCACTTCGTGAACGAGTATTAGGTCGAGTCACAGCTGAAGATGTATTAAAACCTGGTAGTGCAGATATCTTAATTCCACGTAACACATTGCTTGATGAAAGTAAATGTGACTTACTTGAAGCAGAATCTGTTGATAGTGTTAAAGTGCGTTCAGTGGTTTCTTGTGATACTGATTTTGGTGTGTGTGCAAAATGTTATGGTCGTGACTTAGCACGCGGTCACTTGGTCAATAAAGGTGAAGCAATCGGTGTTATTGCGGCGCAATCAATTGGTGAGCCAGGTACACAGTTAACCATGCGTACGTTCCACATTGGTGGTGCGGCATCGCGAGCGGCTGCTGAATCAAGTGTTCAAGTTAAAAACAAAGGTAGCATTAAATTAACTAATGCTAAATTTGTAACTAACCCAGACAAGAAACTGGTAATTACCTCACGTAATGCTGAATTAACCATTATTGATGACTTAGGTCGAATGAAAGAAACCTACAAAGTGCCTTATGGTTCGATTTTAAGTAAAGGTAATGGTGTTTCGGTTGATGCCGGTGAAACAGTGGCTAACTGGGATCCACATACTATGCCAGTTATCTCTGAAACTAAAGGTTTTGTTCGTTTTGTGGATATGGTTGATGGTCAAACTATTACTCGTCAAACTGATGAATTAACTGGTTTATCATCTATTGCAATATTAGATGTAGCAGAACGTACTGGTGTAGGTAAAGATTTACGTCCAGCTATCAAAATTGTTGATGCTAAAGGTGATGATATCTATCTTGCTGGTACAGAAATGCTTGCGCAATACTTTTTACCTGGTAAAGCACTAGTACAGTTAGAAGATGGCGCTGAAATCAATATTGGTGATACACTTGCTCGTATTCCACAAGCATCTGTTGGTACCAAAGATATCACCGGTGGTTTACCTCGGGTTGCTGATTTATTTGAAGCACGTAAGCCAAAAGAACCGGCTATCTTGGCTGAAATTGACGGTATCATTTCATTCGGTAAAGAGACAAAAGGTAAACGTCGCTTAATTATCACGCCATTAGATGGTAGTGAACCATATGAAGAGATGATTCCAAAATGGCGTCAACTTAACGTATTTGAAGGCGAACAAGTTGGCCGTGGTGATGTGATTTCTGATGGTCCTGAATCTGCGCATGATATTTTACGTCTACGTGGCGTTAATGCGGTAACTCGATATATTGTTAACGAAGTTCAAGAAGTTTATCGTCTACAAGGTGTAAAAATTAACGATAAACACATTGAAGTTATCGTACGCCAAATGTTACGTAAAGCAACGGTTATTCATCCGGGTGGCTCTCGTCTACTTGAAGGTGAACAACTTGAAGTTTCACGCTTGAAGATTATCAACCGTGAACTTGAAGCGCAAAATAAAGAACCAATTGTTTACTTACACGATTTACTTGGTATTACTAAAGCATCATTAACGACTGAATCGTTTATTTCTGCCGCTTCGTTCCAAGAAACAACGCGCGTCTTAACTGAAGCAGCAGTAGCAGGCAAAAATGACGAATTACGTGGCTTAAAAGAAAACGTAATTGTTGGTCGATTAATTCCAGCTGGTACGGGTTATGCTTACCATAAAGAACGTTTACGTAAACGTGCAATGCCATCAACTGATGAGATTCAAACAACAATTTCAGCGGAAGAAGCAACCGCTAATTTAGCTGAATTGTTAAATTCTGCTGAAGAGAATCAATAGTCTCATTCGGTTTAATATACAAATAGCACGCATGGCGTGCTATTTTTTTATGTCATGTTATAAAACTATAAAAGGAGATCGGTATGTATATTGTAATGAACCGTTTTAAAATTAAACGGGGTAGCGAAGATACATTTATTGAAATATGGCGAAATCGTGATAGCCATCTGAAAGAAATGAAAGGGTTTAACCGTTTTTACTTTTTACAAGGAAAAACAGAAGAAAATTATACACTATTTTCTTCATTTACTGAGTGGCAATCTAAAGCTGATTTTGAAGCTTGGGTTAATTCTGAACACTTTAAACATACCCACCGTAATACGAATAACCGACCAAATAACAGTGATATTTATTTTGAGTCGGCACAATTAGAGTGTTTTGACGTTATATTATAATAAATTCAGATCTCAAGTTTGACATAAATGCAAAAAAGATAATTTAGCTATTTATCATTTATTCAGTCAGTCCAACAAAGTTTTGTGAGCAATAATAAATTGATTTGGACGCCGATATGACAATAACAAAGGTACCTAAAATCTAGCAGTAAACGTCGGATTTATTATATAACTAGTTGATTTTATTTAAAGTGCAAAAAATAAAAACTTCAATAAAATCAATACCTTTCCTGACTGATTTTTAGTTAATAAAATATAGCCAAGCACAAGTGTGTAAAGGTTTTTATATTCCTTGACAGGAACATTCCCCTTTTCTTAAACTGTTCGTAAAATAAACAACAATTTCAGGCGTACGGATGAAAATCAAATCGTTATTAATCATTGTAGTGTTAGTTGTTATTGGGGCGTTTATCTATTTTACAAGTTACAATGGCATCCAAACAAAGGACGAAAAGGTGGTGGCCGCATGGTCTGAAGTACTCAATCAATACAAGCGTAGAGCTGATTTAGTCCCTAATTTAGTCAATACCGTAAAAGGTTATACCACACATGAAAAAGAAGTTTTAATCCAAGTAACTGAAGCTAGAGCAAAAGTCGGATCGATTCAGATTAATGCTGATCAGCTAACTAACCCTGCTACATTCTCAAAATTCCAACAAGCACAATCAGAATTGAGTTCAGCATTAAGTCGCTTAATCGCAGTAAGTGAAAACTATCCAGAACTGAAAGCCAACACCCTTTATCAAGATTTAATGAGTCAGCTTGAAGGTACTGAAAATCGCATTACTGTTGCGCGCGGGCGATATATCGAAGCGGTGCAAACATTTAATATCTATATCCGTAAGTTACCGACTAAATGGATTGCTGATAGCTTAGGAAAACAACCAAAACAGCAATTTACGGTTGATGATGAAAAGCAAATGTCTAATCCTCCCGCAGTGAATTTTGGATAATTATTATCGTGAAAAAATATTTTCTATGTAGCATATTGTTCATAATTAGTTGGCTCAGTTATGGGCTAACTGATATTCCCGCATTCAAACATCGAGTGATTGACACGACTAATACATTAACATCGTCACAATTAAGCACACTTGAAGCAAATTTGAGTGATTATGAAAAATCACAGACAGACGGGAAACAAATAGCGGTTTTAATGATCGCTAAGCTTGATAATGAAACCATAGAACAATATGCAGATAGAGTCTTTATTCAATGGAAAATCGGTGAAAAAGGACAAGATAATGGTATCTTATTACTAATAGTAAAAGATGACAAACGTATGCGCATTGAAGTTGGTTATGGATTTGAAGGAACCATTACCGATTTAGTTGCTAGCCATATTATTCGCGAACAATTAGCTCCACAGTTTCAGAAAAATAACTATTATCAAGGTATTGACAATGCATTGTTGGTACTGAAACAAAAAATTGATAATTCTAACCCAAAAGATGATGATACTCAGGGCCAAAATCTCAATACTTTATTGGCGGGGGACTTTGGTTCCAAACTAATTAACTATGGACTAGTATCATTTTTTATCTGTTTCTTACTAACCAGTCTATTTATCACCAAAGTCAGTGCCAAACGAAGTTTAGGAACAGGTTTACTCAACGGACTGTCTATTGGTGGATTTACTTTATGGCAAGGTTACCCAGTACATATCGCATTACCTCTGTTATTTTTAGCTTTCGTTGTCAGCACCATGATAAGCGGCATTTTAACTGCTAGAGGTGGCGGTGGTGGCAGTAACCGCCGTGGTGGGGGCGGTTTTGGTGGGTCTGGTGGTGGCTTCGGTGGAGGATCTGGTGGCTTTAGCGGTGGCGGAGGCGGCCGCAGCGGAGGTGGGGGGGCATCCGGTAGTTGGTAATACAATTAATCCTATCACAACATCTAGTTAAATATTAACGACTAAAAAACACTCAGAAAAGTTATTGATTTTATTTGAATTTTTGTTGATTTTTAGAGCTTTTAATTAAAGGATAAATAGATTTTCCCAGTCAATCTTAGGCTAGGCGTGCTTTTAAGTGGAAAGCTAACTTTAGCTTATTTTATGATCTAAATCACAAAATTGAACATAAATTAAATTTGTAAATTATTAATTTAAGAATAACAAAGCCTGTCTATTACTGCACTTTCCTATCTTTATAACAAATTTCCTGTTGTTGATGGAAAAAGTCTCTATCCAAATTGATTCTCATTTCATTTAGGCTTAAATCATCCTAAAACAATAATATGTACATAGATTATGAACCAAATAAAATTCCGAATGATCGAAGATAATCTTGATCCAGAATTAGTTACAAATCAAACTATTGAAATAATTAATGATTGGTTATCTGAATGTCAAATTTTTCAAAATGATATCCAAAAGGCGATGTTGTATTCCCACGTTAAAGCTATGGTGGAAAGAGCAAAAAACTTAGAAAGGCTTCCCGAAGTCGATCCAACACTTTTTGGTGAGCTTTCAGAAGAATCATTATCGTTAGCACGTAGAACGGTACAATTATTCAATAAATTACCAATGGAAGAGGCTTATTTATTAGCGGTGCATTATGAAGTCGCTAAGGCAAACTAAAACAAATACTAGACATTCTAAAATGAAAATTAAATAGGAGAAATATTATGGCTGAAGTAGTCATTGTTATTGGCGATAGAATGGGAAAAGGGCAAAAAATTGCAGAAGGTATTAATTCTGTAGAGGGGTGTCGTGCAATTGTCATTCCCGGTATGGCTGCAGATATGAAATTAGGCGATGTAATGAACAGCGAAAAGGCTGATTTAGGACTTTCTTTTTGCGGTAGTGGTGGAGCAGGTGCTATTACGGCACAAAATAAATATGGCTACCTACAACGCCATGGTATGCGATCAATTGAAGAGGGCGAAACAGCTATCAATGAAGGATGTAAAGTTCTCGGTTTTGGCTTTATGGACACAAAAGAGCTAGGACAACGTATCGCAAAAGCATTTTTGAAAAAATATCCACGTTCATAAGCGGAAAATCAGCATGAAAAAAGAGCAGATACTTGTCAGAGTAAAAGGTCATGGTAATGCTAAGCAACAAGCATTTGCTATCGCTTTAAGTCAGGTTCAAAAACAAGTATTGAAAAATACCAATAATATTATGTTGCGCATTGAACCGATTGATGTTCAAGTTGTATCAGCAGTAGAAAAGACAACCATAGAGCGTTTTTTGTTTGTTTTTTTACCAAGAAAAAAGACTTTTTATGAAATCACGCTTGATGTATCTGTTAATGTAACTTTTGTTGATTTAAGTGACATTGAATTTACCACTAAATAACATAACGTAAAAGGGAAGTTATGGAAATTTTAATTATTGCATTCAAGTCTATTATTATCGGTGGACTTTGTGGTTTTAGCGTTGGTGCTGGGGCGGCTCGAATGTTTCACGCGCCAACGTATCAAGGTATGGGAGCATTTCGCACATTAGGTGAGCTTAATTCTTGCGAAGGGGATCCTGCTGCACATTTTTCTTTTGGCCTCGGATTTTTCTTTAATGCTTGGGCTTCATCTGTTGCCGCTGGCTCTTTTACTCAAGATGTTGATCATCGTATCATTCCAAATTGGGGGGCAGCGTTACTGATGGTAAAAAATCGTAATATTACCGAAACGTTACATGATCCGAAAAAAATGGCATTTGTGTGCACAATTATTGGTGTACTTGTTGTGCTATTTTTAAATACCACAACTTCAGCAATCCCCGATTCGTTGAAGATTACAGCAACTAAAGTACTTGTTCCTGCTGCCAATTTACTTGTAGCAACTGTCATGCCGGTTATCTTTTGGTTAGCTGCGTTAGACGCTGGGCGAAGAAGTGGTTTTTGGGGAACACTATTTGGCGGGCTTGCACAGTTAATTATGGGGAATGCTGTACCAGGACTTGTATTAGGTATTTTGATAGGTAAAGGTGTGGATGATAGTGGTTGGAATCGTGTGATGAAGATCATGTTGGTTGCCGTTATTATCTTATTTGTCATGAGCGGATATTTCCGTGGCTTTGATATGAAGATGATTAACTCTTTTAGAGATGGTCTATCTTATTGGTTTAAATAGTATAGGGAACATGTTATGAATACAGAAACAACCATTAATAAGAGCTTTTGGTATGCCGATTGGTCATTCCCTATTATCTGCAGATTATTATCTGCTGGGATTTTTGCTGGGACGCATACTTTTTATGTTTATGGTATTGGTGCATTTAATGAAATCGCTTTTGTCGCCATGCTTAAATCAGGAATGACAACAGGCGATTATGGTGCAGTGGCTGCTTTTGGGGCGAGCTTTTTATTTGCTCGAGTCATTGAAGGGTCGTTAGTCGGTATATTAGATATTGGTGGTGCCTTACAAACTGGTATTGGTTTAGGCGTTCCTGCATTGCTTTTAGCGGGCGGTTACACATTACCTGTTGAAAACTTTTTTGCTGCGTTGGTAACCGGTCTTGTTTTAGGTGTATTGATTGGGTTTATTATCATTATTATTCGTAAATTTACGATAAATAGTGGCGGTGGCTCAACATTTGGGGCTGATGTCATGATGGGGGCGGGTAATGCATCGGGAAGATTTTTAGGGCCAATGATTATTTTATCGGCGATGGTTGCCTCAATTCCAATTGGTATTGGCTCATTACTTGGTGCGCTTATCTTTTATGTATGGAAAAAGCCTATCACTGGTGGTGCAATTTTAGGTGCAATGATTTTTGGTGGGATCTTCCCAATTGCGTGATTTTAATACTCCTTTGTCATTGCCTAAATTACAGAGGATTTGGATGTAATTATGTATGATTTAGTGATAAAGAAAGCAAAATTAATTGACGAATCGATCGTTGATATTGCAGTTCATTTAGGCAAGATTGTTGAGATTAGTAAGAACATTACAGAACAATCACAACAGATTTTAAATTTATATGCTAAACACTACATTAGTGCTGGATGGATTGATTCTCACACTCATTGCTTTGCTCGTTCACCTATTTATTACGATGAACCTGATTTGATCGGCACTAAGGCTGGTGTCACCTCGGTAGTTGATGCCGGTAGCGTTGGTGCGCTTGATGTTGATGAATTTTATCAATTAGCGCAACAAGCCAACACTCATGTTTATTCCTTTTTAAATATCTCGAAAATAGGGCTGATACGACAAAGCGAACTTGCCGATATGCGTGATATTGATGTGCCTTTATTCGACACAATGTTAGCCAAATATTCTCATTTTATTATTGGAATAAAAGTGAGAATGAGTCGTAGTGTGGTTGGTGAAAATGGAATATTACCGTTGGTCAAAGCCAAAGATATGCAAAAAAAGAGTGGATTACCTTTAATGATTCATGTGGGAAATAATCCGCCAGAGCTTGATGATATTGCCGATCTGTTAACAAAAGGAGACATCATCACTCATTGTTTTAATGGTAAGCCGAATCGAATTTTTGATAAAGAAAATAATCTTCGCGATTCAATAAGTCGGGCTATTAAGCGAGGCGTAATTTTAGATATTGGTCATGGTGGTGAGAGTTTTAGTTTTGCTGTTGCTGAGAGGGCTAAATGCCTTGATATTTACCCAAATACGATTAGTTCTGATATTTATTCTAAGAATCGTATTCAAGGGCCAGTATTTAGTTTGGCTAATGTTATGACTAAGTTTATTTGTTTAGGTTATAGCAGGAAGAGAATTATTGATAGTGTTACAAAGAATGCAGCACAAATTTTACATCTTGAAAATAAAGGAGAATTATCCATAGGCTATGATGCTGATCTCACTATTTTTGACATCAAACAGGAAATAGTTTCGTTATCGGATTCAGAAGGTGAAGTTCGTCAAAGTCATGAACAGTTTGTTCCTTTGGCATGTGTTGTAGCTGGGAGTACAGAACATACTGTGCGTATTGAAATAACAGAAGAAGGTAGTAAAAATGGACTTAAAATCTCAAACTGAAACAGATATATATAGTAAATATCACTTAAAAAAAGTGATTAATGCTTCAGGTCGTATGACTATTTTAGGTGTATCGACACCAAGACCGGAAGTGGCAGAGACTGTATTGCATGGTTTAAATGAGTATTTTGAAATTAAAGACTTAGTCGATAAAACGGGACAATATATCGCTAAATTACTCAATGTAGAAAACGCGGTTGTTGTATCATGTGCTTCAGCGGGCATTGCTCAAGCTGTTGCAGGAATAATTATCAAGGATGACTATGATCTGCTATTTAACTTACATTCATCAGATAAATATGTTCCTCGAGAAATTATTATTCCTAAAGGTCATAACGTTAATTTTGGTGCACCGATTAGTACGATGGTTTCATTAGGTGGCGGTATTGTGGTTGAAGCGGGTTATGCTAATGAATGTAAACCAGAACATATTGAGTCTTTAATTAATCCAGACACAGCAGCCATTTTATATGTTAAGTCTCATCATTGTGTGCAAAAAAGTATGCTATCAATTGCGCAAGCTGTTTGTATTGCTCAAAAACACAAAATTCCATTAATTGTCGATGCTGCAGCTGAAGAAGATTTACAAACATATTATCAACAAGGTGCCGATTTAGTTATTTATAGCGGAGCAAAGGCGATTGAAGGGCCTACCAGCGGTTTAGTTGTTGGTCGTCAACAAGCTGTCGAATGGGTAAAACTTCAGTCACAAGGTATTGGACGACCAATGAAAGTTGGTAAAGAAGGTATTTTAGGGTTAACCAAAGCAATTGAACTTTATATTACCAAACCAATACATGAAACAGGACAACAAATGGTAACTAAAATGACCCCATTTATTGATAATTTAAATGCTCTTGATGGAATATCGGCCAACGTCGTTTGGGATGGCGCAGGGCGTGATATCGCACGCGCAGAAATAGCGTTTGATGCCAGCGTGATAGGTAAAACTGCAATCGAAATGGTGGATCTCATGAAACAAGGCGAAATTGCAGTTTACTTCAGAGAATATAAAGCCAATGAAGGCAAAGTTGATGTCGATGTGCGTAGTGTAACATCAGCTCAACTCGATATTATTTACAACAAAATTAAAAATATTATTCAAGGAATAAAATAATGCAACTGATTCCCAATTACTATAATGATCGTGTTTGTTTAAACGTATTGGCCAATTCTATTGATAATGCCAGAGCTATTTATGAAGCAGCAAAAACACATGTTGTTGTCGGTGTTTTGTCTAAAAATTATCCAGATAATGCCTCAGCTATTGCCGATATGAAAAAATATGCTTTAGCGATCGATAATGCAATTTCAGTCGGACTTGGTGCAGGTGATCCAAATCAGTCAATAATGGTTTCTGAAATTTCTGCTGTACTTCAGCCGCAACATGTTAATCAAGTTTTTACTGGTGTGGCAACAAGTAGAGCTTTGTTGGGGCAAAATAAAACAGTAGTTAATGGATTAGTTTCACCAACAGGGAAAGTTGGTTTAGTTAATATTGCAACAGGACCGCTAAGCTCTAAATCTTCAGATGCGATTGTGCCTGTAGAAACGGCAATTGCTTTATTAAAAGATATGGGCGGAAGCTCAATAAAATATTTTCCTATGGAGGGGTTAAAGCATCAAGATGAATTTGAGTATGTCGCAAAATGTTGCGCAGAAAATAATTTTTACCTAGAGCCTACAGGTGGTATCGATTTAGATAACTATGAGTCGATCTTAAAAATTGCTTTAGATTCGGGAGTGAAAAAGATCATTCCACATATCTATAGTTCTATCATTGATAAAGTGACAGGCGAAACTCGAATCAGTGATGTCAAACAATTGTTATCAATTACCCAAAAATTAGTAGGATAAGAGATGTCATCTAAAGTGTTGTTTCCTTATCAGCGATTAGCGTATCTTTTTGATACGATAAAAAATGAGATACTACCTCAGCAAGAGCTAGCAAATCGTTTTTCTGTGTCTACACGAACAATTCGGACTGATATTTCAGCACTTAATGATATTTTAAGTAATTATGGTGCTCAAGTAGAATATACCAAAAATATAGGTTACCAGCTTGTGGTATCTGATCCTAATTGTTATGCGACATTACCAATTACACAAACAATAGAGCAGGTTCCACGAACAAGTAAAGAGCGAGTTTCTGCCCTATTGATTGCTTTTTTAACTCAATCAAACTCTGTTAAATTAGATGATATTGCTGGAGAATGGTTTTTAAGTCGTAGTACTTTACAGAATGATGTTATTGAAGTTAAGCAGTACTTAGATAAATATAATTTATCTCTTGAAAATCGACCTTATTATGGGATGCGATTGATTGGTGAAGAATCATCTATTCGAGCATGTTTAACCGATATTCTATGGCGATGTCATATGGTCGAAGATACTATAACGGTAGATAGACTTAGACAAACTATTTTGAATGATATTGATCTAAATTATCTGGAGAGAATTTTACAAAACCAATTTGAACGTTTTGAATTAAAGTTAAACGCCGAAGGGCAAGGGTATTTACTTTATAGTTGTGCAGTTTCTATAACTAGAATTACTCAAGGGTATGAACTCCTTGAATATCAAGTCGATAAAATAAATACGACTGTTATTAGTGCTGCTCGTGAAATTTCTGAAGGGTTTTCTTACTTTCTAAGCAGTGTGTTTTCAGATGCCGAATTTAACTATTTATGCGTGCAAATTGCTTCCAGAACGATTATGGATTCTCCTAATCAAACAAAAAGCTTGGCATTGGTTAATCATATTTTATCTTATATAAATGATTCTTATCACTATAATTTATGGGATGATAAAAAATTATACCAGGACATGCTAATCCATATTTCTTCAATGTTATCAAGGATTAAATATCAAATTAGAACAACTAATCCTTTATTGTATGAAATTAAACAATATTATCCTTTTGCGTACGATATTACGTTGTCTGCACTTACTAATACAGAAAAGTACACTGAATTTAAAATGACGGAAGATGAAATTAGCTATTTAGCAATTCATATTGGTGTGGCATTAGAGCGTAATTACAGTGCTGGTCATGAAAGATATGCTCAAATTTTATTAGTTAGTGAACTGGGTAATTCTACTCTAAGAATGATTGAGTCAAAAATTAAGCGAGATTTTCCACATGTTCAGATTAATCGTGTTCTTTCTTATAGAGAGTATGAACAGCTTTTAGATATTGAAGAAGATTTTGTCGTATCAACAGTTCGTTTAACAGAAAAAAATAAACAAATAGTTAAAATTGCACCATTTCCTACACTTTATCAACTTGAACAGTTAGGAAGGCTTGCAATGATCGATCGAACTATGCCTTATATTATTGAGCGATTTTTTGATGAAAATTTTTTTCTGATTATCGATAAACCTATTACACAAAAAAGCCTTTTAAAAAAGGCTTGCCAACGACTTGAACAATCAGATTATGTCGATGAGAATTTTTATCCTTCTGTAATTGAACGTGAAGCAATTGTTTCAACATTATTAGGCGAAAACATCGCTATTCCTCATACCGTTGGTCTATTGGCAAAAAAAACAATGGTAACAACGATTTTGGTACCGCGAGGTATTGCATGGAATAAAAATGAAATTGCACATGTTATTTTTTTGTTAGCAATTAGTAAAGATGAGTATGAAGATGCTATGCGAATCTATAATTTATTTGTTAATTTTGTTAATGAAAGAGCAACTAAGCGTTTATTAAATAGTAAAAATTTTGATGACTTCAGGGCTATTGTTAAAGATAGTTTTAGTCGATTATCATAATATGTTTATAGACCATGAAAATGTATGATTTAGATGAAACTGTTTTACAATAATAAAATTACATAAATTTAAAAAATATTAAGGTTAATGTCCAATATTTAAATCAAATTATATTATGATCTAGCATTGACGAAAACCTTATTTAAAGGTAATATGCGCGCCTTATATATTGTGTTCTTTTAAGAGACATAAGAATAACTTTAAGGTAGAATGCATATTCTATGCAAAATAAATTGCCATTAACAATTGACCCGATTAAAGCGGCACAAAAAAAACTTGATTATGTTGGATATTATCCAATGCAAAGTGTGACAAGGGTTGAACGTCCAAAAAGCGATATTGAGTGCAGCTTATCTTTTTATTATGATGAGCAAAAGCTTTGTGTTATTGCAATTGATGCAAAAATTACGTTAGAGCAGATCTGCCAACGTTGTTTTAAACCTTTTATCACAGAAGTTTATGTGATAAATAAATTTAGTCCTGTTAAGAGCGATGCTCAAGCAGAGGCACTACCGGAACATTATGAGCCCGTTCTGATGAACGAGTTTGGCGAAGTAGATATATTAGCGTTACTTGAGGACGAAATCATTCTCTCGTTACCAATTGCGCCGGTACATGATAGTAAACACTGCGAAGTGTCAGAGGCTGATATGGTATTTGGTGACATTCCAAGTGAGAATGAAAAACCGAATCCATTTGCAATTTTAGTTAGTTTAAAGAATAAGGGGTAAATCCATGGCTGTTCAACAGAATCGTAAAACTCGTGCAAAACGTGGTATGCGTCGTTCTCATGATGCATTAACTGTTGCTAATATCTCAGTTGATGAATCAGGTAAAACACATTTACGTCATCATGTAACCGCAGATGGTTATTATCGTGGTCGTAAAGTGATTTCTAAATAATTATTACCTAATTAGAAATCCTCAGGTGACATTTTGGATAATCTAACCATTGCGTTAGATGCTATGAGCGGGGACTTCGGTCCTCGTGTTGTTGTTCCTGCTGCAATACAAGCACTAAATTGTTATCCAAACCTTTCTGTTTTTCTGGTGGGAGAACCAACAGAAATTGGTCTTTTTTTGTCAAAAGAAAATTCGAAACTTGTTTCTCGATATCAAGAAGAAGGCCGGTTGATATTGACCGAATCAAAGACCGTTATTACTAATGATATGCAGCCTTCTTATGCGATTCGTCATAGTCAAGGATCGTCAATGAGGATAGCTCTTGAGCTGGTTAAAGATAACAATGTTCAAGCTTGCGTGAGTGCGGGTAATACTGGTGCTCTGATGGGGCTATCTAAACTCTTATTGCACTCTTTAACGGGTATTGATCGCCCTGCTTTAGTTGCTACTATTCCAGCTTTAAATCATCAAAGTACAGTTGTACTAGATTTAGGGGCTAATGCTGAATGCGATAGTGATATGCTTGTGCAATTTGCAATAATGGGGCAAATTTTAGCTAAGACTGTGCTTAAAATTGAACATCCTCGGGTTGCATTACTCAACATTGGTGAAGAAGACATTAAAGGGTTGGATAAAATACGTGCGGCTGCTTCTATTTTAAAATCAAACAATCAAATTAATTACATCGGCTATTTAGAAGGTAATGAACTTCTTACAGGTAAAACTGATGTGTTAGTCTGTGATGGTTTTGTTGGTAATGTGACGTTAAAAACAGTAGAAGGCTTAGTTAAAATTTTTATGTCTTCATTTAAGTCGTCTCTTGGCCATAATTCATTATTAATGAAGCTATTAAGTAAATGGTTACAAAGGAAGATATCAAAAAACTTTGGTTATTTAGATCCTGGACGATATAATGGTGCTTGTTTGCTTGGGCTGAAAAGTATTGTGATTAAAAGTCATGGTAGTGCCAACCAAAAATCATTTTTTGCAGCAATTGAACAAGCTATTTTGGCTATACAAACAAATATACCTGAGAAGATTGCGACGAGCCTTTCTTCCGCACTACCCAAGAGCGAATAATTAGATGTATACAAAGATATTAGGAACAGGGAGTTATCTTCCAAAACAGATAAGAACTAATGCAGATCTTGAAAAAATGGTCGATACCAGTGATGAATGGATCACAACACGTACTGGTATTAAAGAAAGAAGGATTGCAGAGCCAAATGAAACAGTAACAAGTATGGCTTATGACGCTGCTATAAATGCAATTGAAATGGCCAATATCGATAAAGAAGAAATCGGTATGATCATTGTTGCAACGGCGACTTCGGTCAATGCATTTCCAAGTTCAGCTACAGAATTACAAGCCAAATTAGGTATTGGTGATGTTGTTGCGTTTGATGTATCCGCCGCTTGCTCGGGATTTGTGTATGCGCTTGATATTGCCGATAAATATATTAAAAGTGGCGTAATTAAATATGCCTTAGTTGTTGGTTCAGACATGTTAACTCGTGGCGTAGATCCAAGTGATCGAGGTACCATTATCATTTTTGGAGATGGTGCTGGAGCGGTTGTTGTTGGGGCATCAGAAGAGCCGGGTATTATTGCTTCACACCTTCATGCTGATGGTCGTTATGGTGATTTATTAAAATATCCGTATGTTGATCGTCGAGATATGCATGATCCTGTTTATATGACTATGCATGGTAATGAAGTATTTAAGATTGCAGTTAAAGAGCTTTCCAATTTGGTTGATGAGCTTTTAACTGAACATGCGTTTAACAAAGCAGATCTAGATTGGCTTGTACCACATCAAGCTAATTTAAGAATTATTTCCGCAACTGCTAAACGTTTAGATATGGATATGAGTAAAGTGATTGTCACATTAGATAAGCAGGGGAATACTTCTGCCGCTTCTGTGCCTTGTGCTTTAGATACTGGTGTGCGAGATGGGCGAATTCAACGAGGTCATCTAATTTTATTAGAGGCCTTTGGTGGTGGGTTTGTTTGGGGATCTGCGCTAGTTAGATTTTAGTTTACGATGTATTTTTAATGATCAAGGATTTAAATAATGACCAAATTTGCAATGGTATTTCCAGGACAAGGCTCACAAGTAGTCGGTATGTTAAAAGATCTTGCTGGTGATTTTCCGATTGTGAAATCAACATTTGATGAAGCTTCTGGAGTACTTGGTTACAATTTGTGGGATTTAGTACAAGAAGGTCCTACAGAAGAATTAAATAAAACTTGGCAAACACAACCTGCATTGCTTGCTTCATCTGTTGCAATATTTAGAGTGTGGCAAAGTGTTAATGGTGCTCAACCTGATTTTATGGCCGGGCATAGTTTAGGTGAGTATTCTGCGTTAGTTTGTGCTGGTGTGATTGATTTTAAAGATGCTATTAAATTAGTTGAGTTACGTGGTAAATTAATGCAAGAAGCAGTACCAAGCGGTACTGGAGCTATGTATGCAATAATTGGACTTGATAATGATTCAATTCGCAATGCATGTGAGCAAGCTGCTCAAGGTCAAGTTGTTGCACCAGTGAATTTTAATTCGCCTGGACAAGTCGTTATTGCAGGTAATAAAGACGCAGTTGAACGTGCAGGTGTATTATGTAAAGAAGCTGGCGCAAAGCGAGCATTACCTCTTGCTGTTAGTGTACCTTCCCATTGTGCATTAATGAAACCTGCTGCAGATAAATTAGCCATTGCATTAAATAATATTGAATTTAGTGCACCAAAGTTTGCGGTTATCAATAATGTTGATGTAAAAGTTGAAACATCTGCAGAAAAAATTAAATCGGCATTAATTGCTCAACTTTATAGCCCGGTACGTTGGACTGAAACTGTAGAAAATATGGCAAAACAAGATGTAAAACTTTTAGTTGAAATAGGGCCTGGTAAAGTATTAACAGGATTAACTAAACGTATTGTTGATACACTTTCTGGTATTGCGGTTAATGATAAAGCATCATTAGAAGCGGCATTAGAAAATACAAAGTAAAAATAAAGAGGTAGTTATGAATCTATCAGGAAAAATTGCTTTAGTTACAGGTGCAAGTCGTGGTATCGGTAAAGCTATTGCTGAAAAGCTTGTTTCTTGTGGTGCAACTGTTATTGGTACCGCAACAACAGAAAAAGGCGCTGAGGCTATTAGCCACTATTTAGGCTCAAATGGTAAAGGTTTAGCCTTAAATGTGACCAATGAAGAATCAATCGAATCTGTGATTAATACAATTAAAATGGAATTTGGTGATATTGATATTCTTGTTAATAATGCAGGTATTACCCGAGATAATTTGCTAATGCGAATGAAAGAAGATGAGTGGCAAGATATTTTAGATACTAATCTAACGTCTGTTTTCCGTTTATCTAAAGCATTAATGCGCACAATGATGAAAAAACGCTATGGCAGAATTGTTACTATTGGCTCAGTAGTTGGTACAATGGGGAATGCCGGCCAAGCTAACTATGCGGCTGCGAAAGCAGGATTAATTGGTTTTAGTAAATCGTTAGCTCGCGAAGTTGCATCTCGTGGTATTACGGTTAATGTTGTTGCACCTGGTTTTATTGCAACTGATATGACTGATGCATTAACCGAGGAACAAAAAGCCTTAACATTGGCACAAGTTCCTGCAGGACGTTTAGGAGAGCCTGCAGAAATTGCCAATGCAGTTGCCTTTTTGGTTTCTGATGAAGCATCTTACATTACTGGTGAAACTTTACATGTCAATGGCGGCATGTATATGGTGTAATTGAGTAGAATAGTGTAAAATAAAGCAACGTTTTAATGATTTGAACAAAAAATAAGCAGTTGGGTTGGAAAATGATTGGCATCTTTTTCAACATTTTATAAACTTACATTCACCGCCACTTTCGGCGATTTTTATAGGAAAAAAAAGAGTATGAGCACTATTGAAGAGCGAGTTAAGAAAATTATTGTTGAGCAACTTGGTGTAAAAGAGGAAGAAGTTAAAAACGAATCTTCTTTCATTGAAGATCTTGGCGCTGACTCTCTTGATACAGTTGAATTAGTTATGGCTTTAGAAGAAGAATTTGATACTGAAATTCCTGATGAAGAAGCTGAAAAAATCACAACTGTTCAATCAGCAATTGATTATATTACTGCGAATCAATAAGGTTAGCAGAGTTTTCACCATAGGCGGTCAAATGATCGCCTAGTTTGTATCAGTATCTTTAATTCTTTAATTAGAGAAAATTTGGTATAAATTGGTAGAAAATTTAAAATAAAATTTTCAATGATTCAAATTTCATTTCAATCCTTTTCTGGAGGACAATGTGTCTAAACGCAGAGTTGTTGTCACCGGAATGGGCATGATATCTCCAGTAGGTAATACAGTTGAGTCCACTTGGCAAGCACTTTTAGCAGGTCAAAGTGGTGTCGAGCTCATAGAACACTTTGATACTGCCCCTTTCGCAACGCGCTTCGCCGCAATGGTTAAAAACTTTAATGGCGAAGATTATAATATTTCACGTAAAGATGCGCGTAAAATGGATTATTTTATCCAATACGGTATTGCTGCAGGTATGCAAGCAATGCAAGATGCTGGCATTGAGATCACCGAAGAAAACGCAGAACGAATTGGTTGTGCGATAGGTTCAGGTATTGGTGGACTTGGGTTGATTGAAGAAAACCATAGTGCATTAGTCAATGGTGGACCGCGTAAAATCAGTCCTTTTTTTGTACCATCAACAATTGTTAATATGATTGCTGGTCATCTATCCATTATTTATGGATTAAAAGGTCCAAGCATTACTATCGCAACAGCATGTTCTTCTGGTGTGCACAATATTGGTCATGCTGCACGTATGATTGCATATGGTGATGCAGATGCAATGTTAGCTGGTGGAGGGGAAAAAGCAAGTACTCCACTTGGCATTGGTGGTTTTGGTGCTGCTCGTGCATTATCGACCAATAATGATAATCCTAAAGGTGCCAGTCGTCCATGGGACAGAGATCGTGATGGTTTTGTGCTTGGTGATGGTGCTGGAATTATGTTCTTGGAAGAGTATGAGCATGCAAAAAAACGCGGTGCTAAAATTTACGCTGAACTGGTTGGGTTTGGTATGAGTGGCGATGCTTATCATATGACTTCTCCACCTGAAAACGGTAGTGGTGCCGCATTAGCAATGAAATGTGCAATTCGCGATGCAGGAATTATGCCTGAGCAAGTGGGTTATATCAATGCCCATGGTACATCGACACCTGCTGGCGATAAAGCTGAAACTGAAGCAGTAAAAAGTATTTTCAAAGAAAATGCCAACAAAGTTATGGTTAGTTCAACTAAATCAATGATTGGACATTTACTAGGTGCTGCTGGAGCGGTTGAATCTATTTTCACTGTACTTGCGCTGCGTGATCAAGCTGTGCCACCAACAATTAACCTTGATAATCCTGATGAGGGTTGTGATCTTGATTATATTCCGCATACAGCACGTCAAGTTAAAAATTTAGAATATGCACTTTGTAATTCTTTTGGTTTCGGTGGAACCAATGGTTCAGTGTTATTTAAGAAAATCTAATTTCTCATTATCCGCCGATAATATCTATTGGCGGAATATCTTTAATAAATGGTTTTTCACTTATAAATCTTATAATGAAAATGACCTTTATTTTTTTCAGTTCGAACCAACAATTAAAGAGAATAAGAATATTCATCTTGCTTGTGTTATAATCTCACAATAACTCTATAGCTTCATTTCTGGTAATTATGGCGGAACCTAAATTTATTCATCTTCATTTGCATAGTGATTTCTCAATGGTTGATGGAATTGCGAAAGTTGGTACACTAGTAAATGAAGTGAGCAAGTTACAGATGCCTGCTTTTGCGATCACTGATTTTACTAATCTTTGTGGATTGGTTAAGTTTTATGGTTCAGCAATGTCAAAAGGTATTAAACCGATCATTGGTGCAGATCTTGCTATCAAAAGTTCTCAAATGCCTGATGATATTTATCGTTTAACTATTTTAGCGGCTAACAATCAAGGATATCAGAATCTTACTTTATTGATTTCTAAAGCTTATCAGCGAGGATATATCGGTGATTTGCCTGTTGTTGATGATGACTGGCTAATTGAACATCGAACCGGATTAATTGTATTAGCAGGTCGAGAAAGTGATATTGGGATCGGTATTGTTCGTAATAATCAAATTATCGTTGATAATGCTATTAATTTTTATCTTGAAAATTTTAGTGAGCATTTTTATTTTGAATTAGTACGTACTAAACGAGCCAATGAAGAACTATTTATTCATCGAGCTGTGAATTTGGCTGAACAATATTCGTTACCCGTTGTTGCAACTAATGATGTTCGATTTTTGAAATCTTCTGATTTTGATGCTCACGAGATTCGTGTCGCTATTCATGATGGCAATACGCTAGAAGATCCTTCCAGACCTAAAAATTATTCGGCAGAGCAATATCTACGCTCAGAACAGGAAATGTGCGAACTATTTTCTGATATTCCAGAAGCGTTGGAAAATAGTGTTGAAATAGCTAAACGCTGTAATGTTTCGATCCGATTAGGCGAATATTTTTTACCTAAATTTCCAACTGGCGATATGTCTACTGAAGACTTTTTAGTACATAAATCACGTGAAGGATTAGAAGAAAGGCTAGCGTTTTTATTTCCTGATCCAGCAATTAGAAAGCAAAGACGACCAGAATATGACGAGCGCTTAGAAACCGAATTAACAGTAATTAACCAAATGGGTTTTCCTGGTTACTTTCTGATTGTTATGGAGTTTATACAATGGTCAAAAGATAATGATATTCCAGTCGGACCTGGGCGAGGATCTGGTGCTGGCTCGCTAGTTGCGTATGCTTTGAAAATTACCGATTTGGATCCACTTGAGTTTGATTTACTTTTTGAACGTTTTTTAAATCCAGAACGTGTTTCAATGCCAGACTTTGATGTTGATTTCTGTATGGAAAAACGCGATCTGGTTATTGATCATGTCTCTGATATGTATGGACGAGATGCGGTTTCTCAAATTATAACCTTTGGTACCATGGCAGCTAAAGCGGTAATCCGAGATGTTGGAAGAGTACTTGGGCATCCTTATGGGTTTGTCGATCGTATTTCAAAATTGATACCTTTAGATCCAGGTATGACACTAGCCAAGGCTTTTGAAATTGAACCTCAGTTACAAGAGCTATATGATAATAATGAAGAAGTTAAGTCATTAATTGACATCGCTCGGCAATTGGAAGGCGTAACCCGAAATGCCGGTAAACATGCCGGTGGTGTTGTGATCTCACCAACTAAGATTACTGATTTTTCCCCAATTTATTGTGATCCAGAAGGCCATCATCCGGTTACTCAATTTGATAAAAATGATGTTGAATATGCAGGCCTTGTGAAATTTGACTTTCTAGGCTTACGGACATTAACTATTATTGATTGGGCAATCAAAATGATTAATGAACGTCAGCTGCGAGAGGGTAAAGAAAAAGTCGATATTACTCGAATTCCTTTAGATGATGAAAAATCTTTCGAATTATTATTAAAAGCTGAAACTACAGCGGTGTTCCAACTTGAATCCCGTGGCATGAAAGATTTAATAAGACGTTTAAAGCCCGACTGTTTTGAGGATATGATCGCTTTAGTTGCATTATTTCGTCCAGGTCCCCTACAATCAGGCATGGTCGACAACTTTATTGACCGAAAACATGGACGAGAAGAGGTTTCTTATCCTGATATTAAGTATCAACACGAATCATTAAAACCTATTTTAGAACCAACGTATGGTATTATTTTATATCAAGAACAAGTTATGCAAATCGCACAGACTCTTTCGGGTTATACATTGGGCGGCGCTGATTTATTGCGCCGAGCCATGGGTAAGAAAAAACCCGAAGAAATGGCAAAGCAACGTTC
Organism: Gilliamella sp. X-23; assembly: GCF_057063545.1. Lineage (NCBI taxonomy): Bacteria > Pseudomonadati > Pseudomonadota > Gammaproteobacteria > Orbales > Orbaceae > Gilliamella > Gilliamella sp. X-23. The sequence continues at coordinate 7,410 of NZ_JBXSQG010000008.1, read as the reverse complement.
TATTTTTAAAGAAGGTGCTGAAAAACAGGGCATTGATGGTGAGCTGTCGATGCGAATATTTGATTTGGTTGAAAAATTTGCTGGATATGGTTTTAATAAATCTCACTCGGCAGCTTATGCGCTTGTTTCTTACCAAACTTTATGGTTAAAAACTCACTATCCTGCCGAATTTATGGCTGCGGTTATGACTGCCGATATGGATAATACCGATAAAATTGTTGGTTTGGTTGATGAATGTTTGCGGATGGGGTTAAAAGTCAATCCTCCTGATATCAATAGTGGCCTGTATCACTTTCATGTAAATGATAAAGGTGAGATTGTTTACGGTATTGGGGCTATAAAAGGTGTCGGTGAAGGGCCTATTGAGGCAATTGTTGAAGCACGTAACAGTGGGGGATATTTCAAAAATATTTTCGAACTCTGTGCTCGAACAGATATGAAGAAGATCAATCGCCGAGTACTTGAAAAACTCACTATGGCAGGAGCTTTTGATAAATTAGGACCTCATCGAGCGGCTATATTGCATAGCATTAATGATGCAATGCAAGCGGCAGATCAATATGCTAAAGCGCAAGATATTGGTCAAGAAGATATGTTTGGTGTTTTGGCGGAAGAACCTGAACAAGTTGAGCATGCTTATGCTGCAGTTCCTGAATTACCTGATCAAGTTTTGCTTGATGGAGAACGTGAAGCGTTAGGACTTTATTTAACGGGGCATCCAGTAACACAATATTTGAAAGAATTAAATCGTTATACAGGTGGGCTGAGAATTAGTGAAGCTTCTCCAACAGGTTGGGGTAAGACGGTGACTTTTGCTGGTATTGTTACTGATGCTCGGGTTCGCATTACTAAAAAAGGTAAAAAAATCGGTTTGTTCACCTTGGATGATCGTTCTGGTCGTATTGACGGTATGCTTTTTGCGGAGTCTTTAGACAATTTCGGGCATTTACTTGTAAAAGATAAGATTTTAATTGTTACAGGTCAAGTTAGTAATGATGATTTTAATGGTGGTTTTAAAATCTCAGTGCGTGATATTGTTGATCTAAAAGATGCTCGAGCTAAATATGTAAAAGGATTGTCGATTACTTTAACTGAAAGCGAAACAAATCAAGCAATATTGCAGCATTTACAACAATTATTTGAACCTTATCGGCATGGCAGTGTGCCAGTTAACTTATATTATCATCGTGATGATTTAGTTGTAAGGATTCAATTTGGCACAACATGGAGGATAATTCCTGAAGATGCTTTGATTGTTGAATTAAAGACATTACTTGGTATTGACCGTATTGAATTTGATTTTGAATAATTTAAATCAACTTATGAATAGCAGTTTAATTATTAACGTTGGTGAATAAAAACTGCTTCTATTAGGTTTATGTAGCTAAATTTTGGAAAAGTTGAAGCCTATTAATATAAATATAGGTGACTTCAATGCGTATTACATAGTAGAATTGATTTAATTTTATCTTCAGAATTAGTCAGTATACTATTGAATAGTGTATTTTTTAAAGTACCGAATGAATTAAGAGGCAATTACAAACGTTATGAACAATTTTTTGGAATTTGAAAAGCCGATCGCGGAATTAGAAGCAAAAATTAATTCCTTAAAGAATATTGATTCACAACAAGTTGAATTAGATATTAATTTAGATAAAGAGATTAAGCAATTACATAAAAAAAGTCGTGAATTAACAAAAAAAATATTTGCTAATTTAACCCCTTGGGAAATTGCACAACTAGCTAGACATCCAAATCGTCCTTATACATTGAATTATATAAAAGAAATTTTTACTGATTTTGATGAATTAGCCGGTGATAGGGCTTATGCTGATGATAAAGCAATTGTTGGTGGCATTGCACGTATTGATGGGCGGACAGTGGTAGTTATTGGTCATCAAAAAGGTCGTGAAACTAAACAGAAGATTTATCGAAACTTTGGTATGCCAGCCCCAGAGGGTTATCGTAAAGCTTTACGATTAATGCAATTAGCCGAACGTTTTAAATTACCAATTATCACTTTTATTGATACTCCTGGGGCGTATCCTGGTATTGGTGCTGAAGAACGGGGTCAAGCAGAAGCTATTGCACGTAACTTAAGAGAAATGTCACGCCTTAAAGTGCCTACCATTTGTACAGTTATTGGTGAAGGTGGATCTGGGGGAGCACTAGCGATTGGCGTAGCAGATAAAGTAAACATGCTTCAATATAGTACTTATTCAGTCATCTCACCAGAAGGTTGTGCTTCTATTTTGTGGAAAAGTGCTGACAAAGCCCCTGTTGCTGCTGAAGCCATGAATATGACAGCAGATAATTTATTAAAGTTAAATCTGATTGATTCAATCGTGCCAGAGCCACTTGGTGGAGCTCACAGAGATTATACGGCTATATCTGTTTCACTCAAAACCCAGCTACTTAGTGATCTTGATGAACTTGAAAGTATGGATTTATCTGTATTACTAGAAAGACGATTTCAACGTTTGATGAACTATGGTTATGTAAGGTAGTTTTAAATCTGGAACATTATAATGAAAAAATCGACAGGATTACTTCGTATCTTTAATGCGACAAAATACTCTTTAAAAGGCTTAAAATCAGCGATCAAACATGAAGCTGCATTTCGTCAAGAGTTAATTGTATTGGTTGTGGCATATATCATTGTAATGCTGGTTGATTTTTCCATTTATGAGCGTATTTTATTACTTGGTTCGATCGGTGTTGTAATGATTACCGAGTTAATTAATAGTGCAATTGAGTGTGTTGTTGATCGTATCGGCCATGAAAGACATGAGCTATCTGGCCGAGCGAAGGATTATGGTTCAGCTGCTGTATTTTTGTCTTTATTATTGACTGTTACCTTGTGGATCTATCTATTTTCTTGTCACTTTTTCTCATGATTTTTAATTAAACTTAGACGTTTTTGAAAATTTTTGACAATAGATAACCAATAAAAATTATTCAGAAACGAGTTCTTTAATAATAAAATTTCCAGTTTTTTCACTATCTAACGTTGTTTTTAACCATGGCATAACTATACTCATTTGTTCATGTAATTTCCATGGTGGGTTAATTACTATCATTCCTGATGCGGTCATGCCTTTTTGATTATTATCTGGTTTTATTGCTAGTTCGAACTGTGAAATTCGTTTAATACCTAAATTCACAATGCCATCAATCATTTTTTGTGTTTGGCTGCGAGACACAACAGGATACCAAATTAAATAGACACCAGTTGCAAAACGCTTATAGGCTTCAAACAGTGCTGTAGGAATTGTTTGATAATCGTCCTTTATTTCATAGGAAGGATCGATCAATATTATCCCACGGCGTGAATCTGGCGGTAACTTCGATTTTAATTGAGAAAAACCATCTTCACGTAATACTCTTGTTCGTTTATCTTTATTAAATTCTTGCCTTAATAAAGGATAATCGGTTGAATGTAATTCGGTAAGATTGAGCTTGTCTTGCTCACGTAATAATTGCTTAGCAATTAATGGTGAGCCCGGATAATATTTTAATTCATCAAAAGAATTATATCGTCTTAGTACCGATATATAGGTATTTAGCAATTCAGGGATATTTGATTGTTGCCAAATCAAATTAATTCCTGATAAATATTCACCTGTTTTTGCAGCATGTTCACTTTTTAATAGGTATCGACCTGCGCCTGAGTGTGTATCTAAATATAAAAAAGGTTTTTCTTTTTCTTTTAATGATTCAATACAGAATGTTAAAACAATATGTTTTAATACATCCGCATGATTACCAGCATGATAACTATGACGATAGCTTAACATTATAAATTCTCCTTCTTTTGTTCATTTTTTTGCATATAAAAGGTCGTTAAGGCTAAACAAAGAAGGCAGGGGATTTCCATTAATTCTTCTATTAAATCTTTTCGATCCCTTGTTATAACTAATAATTCATGGCCAATGCGGCGGTGTTCTGCAATATCAGCTATACCCAAGAATAAAAAAGCTAAAAATATATGCCAAACTGGAATTTTTTCAAATTTATAGCGACGAACAATTTCTTGGCGAATTATAGGTAAAAATATACTGAGTATTGGAAGTGCTATTAAAAAACTAGCAATAATTTTGTAATAAAAACGCGGTACTTCAGGAAAAAAGTCTCGCCCCCAACTAATTCCTCGACCAAAAAGCATCAACCACCAAAATATTGTCCAAATCCAAAATTTATATAAATTTGAATGTTCAGCCATTTTTTTTGCATAGCAGTAAGTATAGCAGCACATAAATAACAAAAAGAGTGATTGGACATGTTCAATAAGTGTGACAGTAAGTCCATTATATAAAGGTATAAAAAAATTACCTATAATATAAAGAGTAATACCAAGAATAATAATCGATAAGGAACTTTTGTAAAAATGAAAATCTAATTTACACATACAATATCTTAATATTAATTAGCGCGTTTAAGTTTGAGTATAGTACCGCATTTACGACATAAATAACTAGTTTTATTATTTTGAATTTTATTATGTCTTATCGATGTTAGGTGATGTTGTTGACACTTGCAGTAGTATAAATAAGTATTGCGTTGTACTGTAAAACGATGAGTGGTCGTTGGAATTTTGCCTAATATTTCTGACATAATATATTGCCATTGTTTACCATGTGGCTTTACTTTTCCAAATTCTTTAAAAACAATTAGATGTGCTAATTCATGAGGTACCACTTCCTCAATAAAATGCATACCATTTTCTAGTAACATAATTGAATTAAGTTGAATTTCCCAACGTATTAAAAAGGCACTACCTGCAATGCTACCTTTGGGCTTATAGACAATTTTAGGTTCTTGATATTGAGTATGGAGAAGCTGATTGGCTTGTATTAAGTGGGTTCTTAAACAAGCCATTACCTGATTATGTAAATAAATTGGTATGCGTTTATAGTCCTGCTGCATCGCGAAGTAGTGCTGCTTTATCGGTTTTTTCCCAAGGGAAGATATCTCGCCCAAAATGACCGTAACTTGCAGTTTGTTGGTAAATTGGCTGAATAAGGTCAAGCATCTGAATCAATCCATAAGGTCTTAAATCAAAAAATTCTTTGATAAGTGCAACAATTTTATGGTGATCGATTTTTTCAGTGCCAAAAGTATTAACATAAATTGATGTAGGATTGGCAATACCAATTGCATAAGATATCTGTAATTCACATCTGTCAGCAAGTCCAGCTGCGACAATATTTTTAGCTACATAGCGTGCAGCATAAGCTGCTGAACGGTCAACTTTTGATGGATCTTTTCCTGAAAAAGCTCCACCTCCATGACGCGCGGCTCCGCCATAAGTATCTACAATAATTTTGCGGCCAGTTAACCCACAATCTCCCATAGGACCACCAATAACAAAGCGTCCAGTTGGATTAATAAAGTATTTAGTTCTTGACGTTAACCATTCGGTTGGTAATGTAGGTTTAATGATTTCTTCCATAACAGCTTCATGTAATGCTTTTTGGTCAATAGCTTCTGAATGCTGAGTAGATAAAACGATAGTATCAACCCCTTTTATTTGACCGTCTTGGTAAATTAATGTGACTTGGCTTTTTGCATCGGGTCTTAACCAAGGAAGTGTACCATTTTTTCTGACTTCTGCTTGGCGACGCATTAAATCATGCGCATAACTTATGGCTGCAGGCATAAAGTTTGGCATTTCATTGGTCGCATAACCAAACATTATACCTTGATCGCCCGCACCTTGTTCTAGTGGATCTTTTCGATCGACACCTTGATTAATGTCAGGAGATTGCTTACCAATAGCATTAAGCACCGCACATGAATTTGCATCAAATCCCATTTCTGAACTGGTATAACCAATATCATTAATGGTTTTTCTTGTTAATTCCTCAATATCTACCCAAGCTGAAGTTGTGATTTCACCACCAACTAAAGCCATACCTGTTTTTACATAAGTTTCACATGCGACTCGTGCTTTTGGATCTTGTTTTAAAATAGCATCAAGCACAGCATCAGATATTTGATCGGCGATTTTATCTGGGTGACCTTCAGAAACAGATTCTGAAGTAAATAGAAATTCTGACATGTAATACCTTCTTAATTTAATTCTTGTATTATGCTTGAAATATAATATTCAGTTTTAATATATGTATTCATTTTAGCAGTTTTACCATCTAGACGTCTAGCCTATAATTTATCGAACAAAATGCAATATTCGCTTGGGTAAAATTACTTGCTTTAATTTTTAATCAATTTACGATATTGCGCATTCCTAATTTATTATTTAATAACCTATAGCTAAAAATGAGCATCGTAAAACAATCTCCTTCAGTGTTAGTATTTGATTCAGGTATCGGTGGTTTATCTGTTTATAATGAAATCTATAATAAAATACCTAATCTACACTATATTTATGCATTCGATAATGAAATGTTTCCTTATGGGGATAAATCTTCAGAATTTTTAATTAATAGAGTAGATTCGGTTATTGATGCTGTTACTCAATTTTACTCAATTGATTTAGCGGTTATTGCCTGTAATACTGCTAGTACCATCTGTTTGCCTAGCTTGCGTTCTAAATTTTCTTTTCCTATTATTGGTGTTGTGCCTGCGATTAAACCAGCGAGTTTGCTTACTAAAAATAAATGTATAGGGTTATTAGCAACCAAAGCTACAATAGAAAGAACTTATATAACAGATTTAATCCAGCAGTTTGCCGAACACTGCATTGTTAAGCTGTTAGGTCTTTCAGAATTAGCACTTATAGCAGAAAATAAATTACAAGGTATTAGTGTAGATATGCAACAGCTAAAAGAATTAATGCAACCTTGGCTTAGATTACCGCTCATCCCCGATACAATAGTGCTTGGTTGTACGCATTATCCTTTTATTAAAAAAGAATTACAGATGGTTTTTCCCCAAGCTACCCTTATAGATTCAGGTTATGCGATTGCAACAAGGGTTTATAATTTGTTAAATGATAAATACGATCTGAATCAAAAACATTTATATGTATCTGAAAATATTGTACTGAGTACTAACTATAATCAGTCTGTAGAAAAGTTGATTAAAAAATTATCTGATTATAATCTTAATAAATATCATGCTATTAAAGTTTGTAGTGTTTGAATATTATGCTAACGAATAATTATTTAATCTTTTTTGCTTGCTAAAAAAAAAGAAGTCCCTATAATGCGCATCCACTGACTCGCAGTCAGCGAGAAGCAGACGGTGAGTGAGTTAAAAATAAGATCGAAAAATTGAAAAAAGATCTTGACGAATAAAAAAGTGTAGCGTAGTATACGCAGCCCTTGAGACAGCAAACTAAAGCGGTAAAATGTTTGGTTAATATAAAAGCTGTCAGCTCTTTAAAAAGAAGAAACAGACAATCTGTGTGGGCACTTGCGAGACGAAGAATGAAAAGTCTACGGACTT
>NZ_JBXSQG010000007.1:0-115305 GCF_057063545.1 Gilliamella sp. X-23 | reverse complement strand
AAACGCCAAAGCAGTTTTATTTTGTGAAAGATGATTGTCTATAAAATACCTGACCACTTTGTATTTAAACTCTGGAGAAAAACACCTTGGTTTTGTGACGGGTTTTAGTCCTTCAATGCCTTTTCTTTTATATAACTTTACCCACGACTCCACTGTACCGACAGGCACTTGAAAGTGCCAAGCGGTTAAACCATAACCATCATTACTCTTAAAATAATGTTCAATGACTTGTTTTTTAAAATCGAATGGATATTTTTTGGCCATAATTTTGTTCCCAAAAGTAGATTTAAACAATCCAACTTTTGGGGGGCAGTTCATTCGCAAAAAATCCCCTAAATCGGACGTGGTCACTGTAGCTATTTTGTACATCAAAGCTTAAAACGTCCGAAACCACCACACCCAATTTATTCTATTTACCAACCCAAAAAAGGCCTGATTTTACACCCAAAAATCGGTCAGAAAAGATATTGATTTTATTGAAGTTTTTATTTGACAGTTTTTGACAAACCGCCATATAAACTAAATTCACCCCAAAAAAAACAACCAGTATAAATTCTAGATCCAAAAAATACTAAAAATGCTAGAATAAATTTAACCTATTTGATGATACAGATTTTATGGAATAACATGGCTTTTGATTATAGTGCAACACTAAACCCCAAAAAAGCACTAATATGGCGAATTGTTCATATAAATAATATCCCTTGGATTTTAGATAATGGGCTACATTGTGGTAAAAGTAATATTCGATGTGAAGATTGGGTATCAATAGGTAGTACCGAGCTCATTGATAAAAGATCATCACACCCAGTACCTGTGTTTCCTCATGGTTATTTAAATGATTATGTCCCTTTTTATTTTACGCCGTTTTCACCTATGCTATTAAATATAAAATCGGGGCGAGGAGTCAAGCAACGTAATAATGATGAAGTTGTAATTCTTGTTTCGTCATTGCATAGAATACAAGAATTACAACTTAAGTATGTTTTTACTGATATGCATGCTTATTATAAATGGGCGTCGTTTTATTCTGCTATTGAAGATTTAGACCGTATTGATTGGGAAATTTTGCAGAGCAGAGATTTTTCTCGTGATGAAGATGATACTGCTAAGTTTGAACGTTACCAAGCCGAGGCGCTGATCCATCAACACTGTCCAATTAATGCATTAGTTGGAATGATTTGTTATAATGAGCAAGCAGAAGAAGACCTTAATACTTGGTTACAGCAAAGGCAACTCAAAATCCCCGTTCATAAAAGACCTAGGTGGTATTTCTGATGATTAAATATACAAAAGGTAACTTGCTTGAGGCAAACGTAGAGGCATTGGTCAATACCGTTAATACCGTTGGTGTAATGGGTAAAGGTATTGCTTTGATGTTTAAGGAACGTTTTCCAAAGAATATGTTTGAATATGCTAGAGCATGTAACCTAAATCAAGTTACCACGGGTAAGATGTTTGTCACTGAAACAGGTGAGCTGATAGGACCCCGTTGGATTGTTAATTTTCCCACAAAACAGCATTGGCGGTCACTATCGCAAATAGAATGGATTGAAGACGGTTTAGTCGATTTGCGTAATTTTATTGTGACTAATCATGTTAAATCAATCGCAATTCCTCCTTTAGGGGCAGGTAATGGAGGATTAGATTGGGCACAGGTAAAACTTAGAATAGAGCATGTTTTAGGTGATCTCAATAGTGTTGATATCATTGTTTATGAGCCAACTCAGCAATACCAAAATGTTGCTAAGCGACAGGGTGTTAAAAAGTTAACGCCTGCTCGTGCGCTTGTCGCGGAATTGATTCGACGTTATTGGATTTTAGGTATGGAGTGTAGTTTGCTCGAAATCCAAAAATTAACTTGGTTTTTAAAGCGAGTTATCGATAAGCAAGGTCTTAAAAATGACTTTAATTTACAATTCCAAGCTCATAACTATGGGCCTTATGCCTGTAATTTAAATTATTTGTTAAATTCTTTAGATGGTAGTTATTTAAAATCAGATAAACGTATTCCTGATTGTAAAGCGTTTGATGTAATTTGGTTTAATAATGATGAGCAATTAACGGTTTCTACCTATTTAAATAGTGAAGGTAAACATTATTTATCCGCTTTGGATGAAACAACAAGGCTGATTGATGGTTTTGAGTCACCATTTGGAATGGAGTTGTTAGCCACCGTTGATTGGGTTATTTCGCAAACAAAATGTAAGCCGACACTTTGTGATGTAAAAGAGCAGATTGCTCATTGGCCTGCAGGTGAAAGATGGGCGCAAAGAAAGTTGCGTTTATTTAGCGATAAACATATCAATTATGCTTTAGAACGATTACAAGGCTTTGCTTATTGATATTTTTATTATATAAGGCTTTTTGTATTGTTAAATTTTTGTAGTGTATTTTTTGTTATACTACGATTTACAAAACGAGTTTATACCTATTTTGCCATAAAAAAACCAGCCAAAGCTGGTTTTTTTTTATTTCAATCAACTAATTAAATTTTAGTTGTAAATGTACGAGCAATAACGTCGCGTTGTTGTTCAGCAGTTAGTGAGTTAAAACGCACCGCATAACCAGAAACACGAATGGTTAATTGTGGGTATTTTTCTGGATGTTGTACGGCATCTTCTAAAGTTTCACGACGAAGAACGTTCACATTTAAATGTTGACCACCTTCAACTTTAACAGTTGGAGCAACGTCTAATGGGACTTCACGATATTCGAATTGACCTAGTTCTGCAGTTGGGATCACTTGATCTTCTTTATAAACTGATTTAGCAGCTACACAACGTGCTTCTTTTGTAGCGTTGTCTAATAACCAGAAAGAGTTAAGAAGTGCTGCATTGTCTGCTTTAGTAATTTGGATACCTGTAATCATTTTAAATCCTCCTAACGGGGCCTTATTGCCCTAAAATAATTAGGGTTAATATAGCACTTTGAAAATTTGATTAAAGTCAAAAAAAGCTATTGATTCAATAAGCAATACCTTTAATTTTTATTTTTATTTATGATAGGTTATTATGTTAGAAAGAGCTAATTTTGCTAGTAACACATTGGCATTATTAATGAGTGGTATAAAATATGACAACACAATTAACTTGGCATAAAGTCATTGGTGAAGAAAAAGAAAAGCCTTATTTTCAACATATAATGCAATTTGTGGCATCTGAGCGCGCTAATGGTAAGATTGTGTATCCGCCCCAGCATGATGTGTTTAATGCGTTTCGTTTTACGCCATTTGACCAAATCAAAGTCGTGATTTTAGGGCAAGATCCTTATCATGGTCCTAATCAAGCCCACGGACTTTCATTTTCTGTTTTACCGGGAATTAAGCCACCACCATCGTTAATGAATATCTATAAAGAACTATCAACAGATATTGAGGGATTTATAATTCCTTCTCATGGTTATTTAGCCTCTTGGGCGACTCAAGGCGTATTATTATTAAATAATGTGCTCACTGTTGAAGCAGGGCAAGCGCATTCTCATGCCAAAATAGGTTGGGAAATTTTTACTGACCATGTGATAGCTGCAATTGATAAACATCTTGAGGGTGTGGTTTTTTTATTGTGGGGATCGCCAGCACAAAAAAAAGGGCAGTTTATTAATCGCCAAAAACACCATGTATTAACGTCAGTGCACCCATCGCCTTTGTCTGCTCATCGTGGCTTTTTTGGTTGTAAGCACTTCTCTAAAGCAAATGATATTATTATGCAGCAAGGTAAAACGCCAATTGATTGGCAACCAACGCTACCGGAAGATCATAAATGAATACGAATAAAAAACGTCGAACAAGTTTGCAAGAGATCGCCAATTTAATTGGGATTAGTAAAATGACAGTGAGTCGTTTTTTGCGCGATCCTAATTTAGTGTCTAAGCCGCTTCAATTACAAATTTCTGCTGCGATTGATAAGCTTGGTTATATTCCGAATAAAGCGCCTGATATGCTGTCTAATGCAAAAAGTAATGCAATTGGCGTTGTGTTCCCTTCTTTAACTAATCAGGTTTTTGCCGATATCTTAAAAGGTATCGAAAAGGTTACCGATGTTAGGGGTTATCAAACCATGATTACCCATACTGGCTATAATGCAGAAAAAGAAGAGTCTCGATTACGTTCACTGCTTTCTTATAATATCGATGGGCTAATTTTAACCGAAAGAATACATACCCCTGCAACATTAAAAATGATCGAAATTTCTGGTGTTCCTGTGGTTGAAATTATGGATAGCGTTTCCCCCTGTATTGATATGGCTGTTGGATTTGATAATTTTACTGCGACTAGAAATATGATCCATCGTATGATAAATAAAGGGCGTCGTAATATCGTCTATTTTAGTGCAAGACAAGATCAGCGTAGTATTATTCGTCAGCAAGGTTATGAAAAAGCAATGGAAGATGCGGGATTAAATCCACGAACGCTAGCGACTAAAGAAGCATCGTCTTATGAATTGGGTGCAAGATTTTTACATCAAACTTTAACTGATTTTCCTGATGTTGATGGTATTTTTAGTACTAATGATGACTTAGCTTTAGGGGTATTGCTTGAATGCCAAAGAATCGGGATCGAAGTGCCAAAACAAATAGCGATTGTCGGATTTCATGGACACCAAATTGGTCAATTTATGAATCCAAAATTGGCGTCTATCCATACCCCAAGAGTGGAAATGGGGCAAATTGCTGCCGAGCTGTTATTAAAACGAATTAATGGTGAAAAAGTCGATCAAAAAGTGATTGATTTGCCGGTTGAGTATTTAGACGGCGAAAGTATCTGATCAAATAATTTTAATAAAACAACTGTTAATATTAAAATCGATTTTACTTTATCCAGCTCGTTGATTTCAGGTTTTCATAAAATGAGTTCTATGTTAGAATTATCGCTCAGTGGTTATTTATACCTACTAATAGATTATAGAAATAACACTGAGGTTCCCTCCCATGAAAATAGTTGAAGTAAAACACCCTCTCGTTCGCCATAAAATTGGTTTAATGCGTGAACACGATATCAGTACCAAGGACTTTCGCGATCTTGCCAGTGAAGTTGGTAGTTTATTAACCTATGAAGCAACGGCTGATCTCCCTACCGAAAAAGTCACCATAAATGGTTGGTGTGGACCGGTTGAAGTTGAGCAAATTAAAGGTAAAAAAATTACTGTCGTGCCTATTTTGCGTGCAGGCTTAGGTATGATGGATGGTGTGCTTGAGCATATTCCAAGTGCTCGTATTAGTGTTGTCGGTTTTTACCGTAACGAAGAAACACTTGAACCAGTTCCTTATTTCCAAAAATTAACCTCTGATATTGAAGAGCGAATGGCTTTAGTTGTTGATCCAATGCTGGCAACAGGCGGTTCTATGGTTGCGACGATCGATTTGCTTAAAAAAGCAGGTTGTAAAAATATTAAAGTATTAGTTTTGGTTGCCGCACCAGAAGGCATTAAAGTGCTTGAACAAGCTCATCCTGACGTTGAACTTTATACCGCATCAATTGATGAGCGGTTGAACGAAAAAGGTTACATATTACCAGGACTTGGGGACGCTGGAGATAAAATCTTCGGCACAAAATAAAATCTCAAATTTTAGACCGGTTAATCCGGTTTTTTTATGCCTGTCAAACAGGCAAGTTATACAACAAATTTAGTTAAGTAAGAGAGGCGCGATGTGAGCAATATCACAACAGACAAAACAGAAAATATAAAATCACAGCATAAGCATTCTTGGCAGGATATTTTTACTGGCGCACAAATGTTGTTTGTCGCATTTGGAGCATTGGTATTAGTACCGTTGTTAACGGGGTTAAATCCCAATGTAGCGCTTTTTACTGCTGGAGTAGGTACTTTACTATTTCAATTAACCACTAAAGGTAAAGTGCCAGTATTTTTAGCTTCATCATTTGCGTTTATTGCTCCTATCTCATTTGGTGTTGCGCAGTGGGGGATCCCAGCTACTTTAGGTGGTTTAGTTGCCTCTGGTTTTGTATTTATGCTTTTTGCTTTTTCAGTCAAAATGAATGGTAGACATGTTATTGACCTCATTTTACCGCCGGTTGTGACCGGTCCAATTATTATGGTTATTGGTTTATCGCTTGCACCAGTTACTGTTGGGATGGCAATGGGTAAAAATAGTGGGCTACAAGCTGAAAATTATCAATTGATTCTTATTTCAATGGCTTCACTATTAACAACGCTAGTGGTGGCTATTTGGGCAAAAGGTTTTTTAAAATTATTACCAATTATTTCCGGTATTGTGGTTGGTTATGCGCTTTCTTGTGTGTTTGGTATTGTCAATTTTCAACCGGTGATTGATGCGCCATGGTTTAAAGTGCCTGATTTCACGTTTCCTGAATTTCACTGGCAAGCGATTTTGTATATGTTGCTAATTGTGATTGCTCCAACTATTGAACATGTTGGTGATATTATGGCAATTAGTACTGTTACAGGTAAAGATTATACGCGTGATCCTGGTTTACATCGCACATTACTCGGTGATGGACTAGCAACTTCGGCAGCGGGATTTTTTGGTGGACCACCTTGTATTACTTATGCCGAAGTGATTGGTGCTGTTACATTAACGCGTAATTTTAAAACTCGCGTTATGACATGGGCGGCAATTTGGGCTATTTTAATGTCTTTTATTGGTAAAATCGGTGCACTTTTAGGATCAATTCCAACTGTAGTCATGGGGGGAATTATGGTGCTATTGTTTGGTTCAATTGCATCAGTGGGCATTAATATTTTAGTTAAACACAAAGTGGATCTTTCTGTGCCTCGAAATATGTGTATTGTCTCATTAGTCTTAGTTTTTGGGATTGGTGGAATGATTTTTGATTTTGGGTCATATGCATTACAAGGTATAAGCTTGTGTGGGATTTTAGCCATTGTGTTAAATCAGATCCTACCACATCAAGGAAGCTCAACTGATATTCATTAAGTCTTTCTCTTATAATCGTTGGCGCTATTATGGCGCCAACGATAGTGATACCCACCGTGCTAATTTATTTCGGTATTTTGTATTTTTAGCCTTGCATGAATGGTTAAAAGTGAATAATTACTTACTTCTTTATTTTTATTGGACACAGTTAAGAATACCTATCTTTATTTCCTGATAATGAGCCATTTCAACCAATTTTCCCTTCGTTTAGTTATGTTGTTCTATTAGCATAATGTATATTGTTTTTTGAGTATGTAAGTAAAAACTCACAATTGATAATGGCTTTTATATATTAAGTATTAAATAAGGTGTAATTTAGATTTAAGTAATATTAATGGGTGCGCCTTTGGGGAGAATGATGCGGATCTGTTTATCTTAATTGTGGGCGAAGTGAGTGCTTAAGCATAAAACTCACTTATCAAAAATAAGTGAGTTTTAAGTAATAATTGACTTTATTTGATTGGACGCATAGTCGGGAATAAAATCACGTCACGAATAGTGTGACTATTGGTAAATAGCATCACGGTACGGTCAATCCCAATGCCCAATCCTGCTGTAGGCGGTAAGCCGTGTTCAAGTGCGGTGATATAATCTTCATCATAGAACATAGCTTCATCATCACCCGCATCTTTTTGTGTGACTTGATCAGCAAAGCGTTGAGCTTGATCTTCCGCATCATTAAGTTCTGAGAATCCATTGCCAATTTCACGACCACCAATAAAGAATTCGAATCGGTCAGTAACAAATGGATTTTCATCGTTACGGCGAGCAAGCGGTGAAACTTCTGCTGGATATTCAGTAATAAACGTTGGTTGAATTAAATTTGCTTCAGCCACTTCTTCAAAGATTTCAGTCACAACACGACCAAGTCCCCAGCCTTTTTCGATTTTGATGCCAACAGATTGGGCAATGGCACATGCTTTATCAAAATCATCTAAATCGGCATTATTGGTTTCAGGGCGATAATGGCAAATTGCTTCACGCATGGTCATTTTAATAAATGGTTTACCAAAATCGAAAGTATGCTCGCCATATTGCACAACAGCATCGCCTGTTACCGCAATTGCTAAACGACGGAATAAGGCTTCGGTTAATATAATTAGATCTTTATAATCGGCATAAGCCATGTACATTTCCATCATGGTGAATTCTGGATTGTGTCTTGGCGATACCCCTTCGTTACGGAAGTTACGGTTAATTTCAAAGACACGTTCAAAGCCACCCACCACTAAACGTTTTAAATAAAGCTCTGGCGCGATTCGTAGATACATATCTAAATCAAGCGCATTGTGATGCGTAATAAATGGTTTCGCTGATGCACCACCAGGAATGACTTGCATCATTGGGGTTTCAACTTCCATAAAGTGATTTTCAAGCATAAAGTTACGGATTTCACTAACCACTTTTGAACGCGCTTTAAACGTCTCTCTTGATTCTTGATTGGTGATAAGATCCAAGTAACGTTGACGATAGCGCATTTCTTGATCGGCAAGTCCATGAAACTTATCAGGCAATGGACGTAGCGCTTTGGTTAGTAAACGAATTTCTTCACAGTGAATAGAAAGCTCGCCTGTTTTGGTTTTAAATAGGTAACCTTTCGCACCGACAATATCACCTAAATCCCATTTTTTAAATTGTTCGTTATAAAAACCTTCAGGAAGATCATCACGGGTAACATAAAGTTGGATCTGTCCAGCAACATCTTGCAAAGAAACAAACGACGCTTTCCCCATAATACGGCGCATCATCATACGTCCTGCGACCGTTACGATAATTTTGTTTTCAATGAGTTCTTCGTTAGTTTTATCGCCATATTGTTTGTGGAGATCGTTTGAAATCGCATCACGGCGAAAATCATTAGGAAACGCAACACCTTGTTCGCGAAGATGAGCGAGCTTTTCGCGACGTACTTTTAGTTCGTTGTTTAACTCTTCAATTTGGTTTTGTTGATCTTGCTGCTCTGTTGACATAATTTTACCTTTTATTTATAGCCAAGCGGTTTATAGGCCTGCTTTTAAGCTTTCTTCAATAAATTGATCTAAATCGCCATCTAATACGGCCTGCGTATTACGCGTTTCAACACCAGTGCGTAAATCTTTAATACGTGAATCATCAAGCACGTAAGAGCGAATTTGACTGCCCCAGCCGATGTCAGATTTGTTTTCTTCCATCTGTTGTTTTTCGGCATTTTTTTTCTGCATCTCAAGCTCATACAGTTTTGCTTTTAACTGTTTCATGGCTTGATCTTTATTGCTATGTTGTGAACGGTTATTTTGACACTGTGTCACAATACCGGTTGGAATGTGGGTAATACGTACTGCAGACTCGGTTTTATTCACATGCTGCCCACCGGCACCTGATGCACGGTACACATCAATGCGAAGATCGGCTGGGTTAATGTCGATATCAATATCGTCATCAATTTCAGGATAAACAAATACTGACGAAAACGAGGTGTGGCGTCGATTACCTGAGTCAAATGGGCTTTTACGGACCAGGCGATGCACTCCAGTTTCCGTACGTAACCAACCGTAAGCATAATCACCCGATACTTTAATCGTTGCTGATTTAATACCGGCAACATCGCCATCAGAGACTTCCATCACGTCGGTTGCAAAGCCTTTTGATTCAGCCCAACGCAAATACATTCTCAGTAGCATTTCAGCCCAATCTTGTGCTTCAGTGCCTCCTGATCCAGATTGGATATCCAAATAACAGTCTGCGCTATCGTAATTGCCTGAAAACATACGCCGAAATTCAAGTCCGGCCAGTTTTTTTTCTAGTTGTTCAAGTTCGCTATTTGCTTCATCGAAAGTCTCTTGATCTTCCGCTTCGATAGCTAGTTCAAGTAAGCCTTCAACATCGTCAAGACCTTGCGTTAATGAGTTGATAGTATTAATAATTTCATCTAGTGCAACGCGCTCTTTACCTAACGCTTGCGCTTTTTTGGGATCGGCCCAAACTTCGGATTGTTCTAGTTCGGCATTAACTTCTTCTAGCCGTTCCTTTTTGACATCATAGTCAAAGATACCCCCGAATCACAGCCGTGCGTTCGGTAAGTTCTGCTATCTTTGATTTAACAGGATTAATTTCAAACATGATTTAAATTGGTTTGCTCAGTTTTATGATTTTTTTAACAAGCGTTCATTGTAGCGGATTTGGGTATAATTTAGCAATTGCCAATTGCCATTTTGACTTGAACTTGATGAATAAAGTGCTCAGCGAAAAGCAAAGATAGCGCATAAAGCGCCATCTTTTTAGTTGAAGATATTTAGTGCAAGCTGGGTTATTTTTTTGCTTCAGCGTATAGCTCAGCAACTTTATCCCAGTTAACCACATTCCAAAATGCACCGATGTAATCAACACGACGATTTTGGTATTTCAAATAATAAGCATGTTCCCAAACATCAAGCGTTAGGATAGGTGTACCAGAAACACCAGCAAATTTTTCGCCCATCAATGGTGAATCTTGGTTAGCTGTTGAAACCACTTCAAGTTTACCATTTTGTAATACTAACCAAGCCCAACCAGATCCAAAGCGAGTGGCTGCCGCTGCTGCAAATTTTTCTTTAAATGCATCAACTGAACCAAAATCTTTTTCGATGGCAGCTTTAAGTTCACCTTTTAGCTCGGTACCGACTTTTAATAATTCCCAGAAAAGGGTGTGATTAACATGACCACCTACGTTATTTTTAATGCCGGTAAGTTTATCAGCGGGCACTTTATCTAAATTTTTTAATAAATCGCTTGGGCTAAATTCTTTAATTTCAGCAGATAAAGTTTCAATGATAGCATTGGCATTGTTGACATAGGTTTGATGATGTTTATCGTGATGAAGATGCATTGTTTCAGAATCGATATAAGGTTCTAATGCATCATAAGCATAAGGTAAAGGGGGTAAAGTATAAGCCATGAAATTTGCTCCTTTCATATATTAGGTATTATTAACTACTTTATCTTATGAGTATACGGGCTATTAGAATAGCCCTCAAACTATCACTTAGATAGTTAGTGGCTATCTGTGATTAGGCTGATGATTATTTTTTCAATTAGTTTTCATTACTTGCTATAAATGGGGTATACATCATAATTGCGTGGTTTTCGCTGATGAGCTTTTCTTCGACATGGTTATCAATTAAATGTGTTTTGCGTTGCCATATTTTATTATGTCTGGTGTAGCCTCCCCACCACTGTTGTTCAATGCGATGATCGGTTTCTAGGATTTGATAATGATGAGTTAATGGGATATTAGCAAGTAATTCACCATGTAAATATTGATCATCAAGCCAAAGATTAAGCCGGTAGGTGGTATTGGTTTTATTGATTAATTGTAAATCAACATAGTTATAAGACAAGGTTGCGCCACAAGCAAAAGGAATTGTACGATTGATATCAGGGAAAACATCAAAACTATGCCGCCAACGCTCTATAATGGTGAGATCAGAATGTAACACAATCCAATAAATCAAATTACCTAATTGGCATAATCCACCACCAATATCTTTGCCTATCTGTCCATTATGCAATGATAGTCCTTCTAAAAATCCTCGTTTTTTCGATGGGCGTCCTACTTTTTGCCAGATCGAAAAACGTTGATTGGGCTTAATGATTGAACCATTAAGTTTTTCAATGGCTAATCTAAGATTAGTGATCTTATTATATTGTAAATACATATCAACATCTTTTAGTGGTCTTAATAAAACAGACTGATGTTTTTTGTGTGAATAACAACAGGTATTATTATTTATGTCGACAGTACTATAGGTATGACGATGTCGCCACCAATCAAATTTTCGTTTTAAGATAAAATACTCTTTGCCTAATTTCAGCCTTAATTTACTGCGTTTTATCGGTTTATCGACAATGATATCCTTCATAATTTTCCATTTCCTTATCTACAATATATAATCAATTATTTTTCTAAAGATGATTGATAGTGCTGGCTCAACTTATCGAGAAAAGTAAAAAGTTTTTGATTCATTGCCGTGTAATCATGCGAGCGAAGCGTTTCAGGCGTATCAACAAAGCGGTGATTGGCAGCTTGATTAAGCTCTTTTTGCGAATGGGCAATCAGCAACTCAACAACTTCAGGCGTGAACTCCATATGGCATTGAAACCCATAAACGAATTTATTATAGGCAATGATTTGCCGCGGACACCCTGCACTATAAGCTATAATTTGGGCATCTTTGGTTAAACCAGGCATATCATTGTGCCAATGACCGACTTCTAATGTATTGCCAAAATCAGCAAATAAAGGATTTGTTTTACCAAGTTGCGTTAATGTAATTGGGAATTTTCCAATTTCTTTTTCTGGGCTTTGGGCATGACTTGCGCCTAACGCCTCGCCAATTAATTGTGCACCTAGACACACGCCAATAACTATTTTGCCTGCATTTATCATTGATAAGATCACAGTTTGTTCTGCTATGGAATCAAAATGGGCACACTCTTGTTTGGTTGTTGATGGCGATTGTGGACCACCCATAACAATAAGAAAGTCGATATCATCAATGCCATTAGGAAGTGGTTCACCAAGATAAACGCGAGAATAGGTTATGGTGTGATGATGCATCCTAGCCCATTGTTCATAGGCTCCAGGTGCTTCGAAAGCTTCATGGATAATAAAATGGATATGCATTAATAAAGGTTCCTTGCCTATAAATATTATCACCAAAAATCATGGTTCAATGACATTATATATATCTAAAGATAAATTTATTATTGAATTATTATGAATAATTTTTTCGCAAATACAATATAGACTTTTGATATCAACAGGATAAAAATTTGGAAAAAGAAAAGAAGCTTGGTATAGGAGGTAATTTATCTCAGATGGGTTTGGGATTTAGAAGTTGGCTCCTCCAACAGGACTTGAACCTGTGACATACGGATTAACAGTCCGCCGTTCTACCGACTGAACTATGGAGGAACCGAAATGTAGCGCGCATATTATAGATTTTATGGCGCTATGTCAATAGTTAAATGCTTTTTTGTATGAACTTGCCTCCTTTATAATCATTCAAGTGTTAGGATTGTCTTGAATAAATGTTTTTGTCTAAGTAATTGTTGTGGATGCGAACCGAGCTCTTGTTGTGGTATGCTCTGTTTTAGATCGCGATAATAATCAAGCCAATAAGGCAAAATTTGATTTGTTGTTATATCCTTAAAATTCATTGGATATAATGCGAAATAATCACTACCTTGTTTAGTTTTAAAGGCATAAGTAATTAGTTCACTACAATAAAACCCATCCGTATTTTGATGAAAGCTATGATTGTAAGGTGAACCTAAGCAATGTTTAGCTCGCTTTAATGCATTTTGAATAACAGTTAAATCATGGATTCTACCAATGATGTTACGTCTAGCAGCACTAACAAAGTTAGCCAAAGATTGTTCAATTACGCCATATTTTTGTGTCGCTTCAATGACGCTATTATTGCCAATATATAAACCAACATGATTGATATTTTTTGTTATCTCATCCATGTTAGGCACTGCGCCAGAACGGTTTATAGCGTCACTAAAATCATTATCTTCGTTAAGGCTTTGGAAGATGATATCGCCACTTTGAATATTATTGATTTTTAGCACGATAACGCCATAGAGAAAACATTACACAACTTGCAATAATAAATTTAAGTGCATCAATACCAACAAATGGAAAATAACCCACTTTTAACGCATCAATAAGCGTAATATGCAAATAACCCATTAAATAGACAACACCAAATACAAATAACAATTGATGTGCACAGGCAAATGCAATTAAGCCTAAAATAAAGTGACGATCATATCCCTTTTCTGCTGCAAAACCAGCTAAATAAGCACTAAATACATAGCCATATAAGTAACCGGAAGAAGGTGACGCTAGTGCCATAATCCCACCACTACCATTAGCAAATAGCGGTAATCCCATCGCGCCTAAAAAAAGGTATTGAATTATTGCTAATGCACCTAATTTACGACCTAAAAAAGCACCAATTAGTAATACTGCCAATGATTGTAATGTAAATGGAACAGGATATGTCGGAATACTAATATTAGCAGCTAATCCTAAAAGTAATGCTGCACTAGTGGTGGCCAGTAATTTACGTTGCCAAGAAGATAAATTAACCAGTGTCGTGATAAATGTTGGATAATACGAAGTAAGTTGTTGTTTCATTATTTTCTACCTTTGATACATAAATAGTAGAACTATAATAACGCAACGCATTTTATTGTAAACTATTTTTTATATAAAAAGTTTACAATAAGGTTAAATTGTTGCTATCGCACTCTAAGATAAAGAGCGTGATAGCAAAAAATAAGGTTTTGCTTAAACTAAGTAAGGATTGCTGATTCGTTCATGACCAAAACTTGACATTGGGCCGTGTCCTGGCACAAAAATAAAGTCATCACCAAGAGGTAATAATTTGTTAGTGATTGATGAAATTAAATCGGTATGATTGCCTCGAGGAAAATCAGTTCGCCCTATACTGCCTTTAAATAATACATCGCCGACAAAAGCTAGTTTATCCAAATGATTAATAAAAACAATATGTCCTGGAGTATGACCAGGGCAAAAAAGGACATCAAGGGTGATGTTACCTACTTGAATTTGGTCGCCTTCTTTTAACCAACGATCAGGTAAAAAGCTGTCAGTATGGGGAAAACCAAATTGTATGCATTGCTGTGGCAAACTTGTTAGCAAAAATTCATCTTCTTGGCTTGGTCCAATAATCTTTACATCATAATATTGAGCTAATGTGGTTGCCGCACCAACATGATCTAGATGTCCATGGGTTAATAAAATCTGTTTAATATTTACACCTAGTTTTTCAACGGCTTTTTTCAGTAGTTCTGGTTCACCACCAGGATCAATAAATGCGCCTTCCATGGTTTGATCACACCAAATAATGCTACAGTTTTCTTGGAAAGCAGTAACAGGAACGATTTGATATTGAAACATATACTTATCTCCTTATTTCTTGGCGATGGGTGATTAGATTTTTGCCGTCTTCATTTTTTAGTTGCGCAAAAATAATGCTTGATAGCACTGTAACCACACCGAGTATAACAAATGTTAATTGAAACGCGTGAATAGTACTAGCAGAGTTGCTAATTAATCGCAGTAAAACTGCACCAAATCCTGTACCAAAACTGATTGCAAGCTGTTGATTAACTGCCATTAAACTATTGCCACTACTCGTATTTTCCTTTTCTAAGTTTGCTAAGGTTATGCTATTCATCGCGGTATATTGCATAGAATTGATACCACCAATACAAAATAGCAATAAACTGATTAATATAAGTGGTGTTGATAAATTTAACAAGGACATTAAAACAATCATCACGCCCGCTAAAATGGTATTAGCAACGAGCACAAAACGATAACCTAAACGAGCTAAAATACGTGGAATAACAATTCGAGTACAAATTGAAGCAATAGCCATTGGCATTAGCATCACACCAGCAAAAATAGCCGAGTAGCCAAAACCGACCTGTAACAACAAGGGAATTAGAAAGGGTACGCCAGATATACCTAATCGGCAAATTAAATTGCCAATAATGCCAATTTTGAATGTATGGATCTTAAAAAGTGATAGGGGAAATAAGGGTGTTGGTTTCTTTTTGGCATACCCATAATAGATAAGTAAAAAAACGAGGCTGATTACGGCGAGTAGTAATGGAAAATAATATGTCTGATTTTGGTTTAAAACCTCTACACTTAAAGTGGCACTAATAAAGGCAATAACAATAAATATAAAGCCAAACAGATCAAATGGCATGTGTTCACCCTTTAAATTAGGCATATATTTCCAACTAATTATCACACCTAAAATACCAATGGGTAAATTAATAAAAAACACCCAATGCCAACTCACCACATCAACCAAATATCCCCCTAATACTGGTCCCAAAACAGGTCCAATTAAACCCGGAATGGTGGCTGTATTTAAGGCGGCTAAAAAATCACTACGCTTAAAAGATTTAATTAATACTAAACGTGATATCGGTACCATCATTGAGCCACCAATACCTTGAATAACACGTGAGATATCTAAAAAAATTAATGAATTGGATAAGGCACAAAGCAATGAGCCAAGCGTGAATAGTGAAACTGCCATCACAAAAATATTTCTGGTGCCAAATTTATCCGATAAAAAACCACTGACTGGAATAAATAATGCCAAGGTTAAAGCATAACTTATTACTGCCGATTGCATATTTAAGGGTGATTCATTAAGATCTTTAGCCATTGTGGGAAGCGCAGTGTTTAATATCGAGGTATCAAGCGATTGCATGAAAAATGCAAATGCCGCAATCCATGGTAATATTCGATAAACAAAGGGTGGTAACTGTAATTCGCTATTCATTTTAATTTTGCCTAAAATTAATTTAAATGCTGGGTGAGCGGTTGGCTATAAGTACTGAAAATTAAGCTCTCTTACTAATTATTTTATTAAGAAAGAGAGCAGATGAATGCCATTTTACAATATTATTTATTAATTATTGGCTTTTTTCTTATTCTTAACAGATTTATCTTGCCAATAGCCAGCTAGTAATGAACCGGAGATATTGTGCCAAACCGAAAATACTGCCGCGGGCAGCGCAGATAAGGCCGAAAAGTAGGTAGTACCTAAGGTAGCGGCAAGAGCGGAATTTTGCATTCCCACTTCAAGTGACATGGTTCGGCAAGTTGATTCATCAAAACCAAATAAACGCCCCCCCCAGTAACCGCCAAGTAAACCTAATGCATTGTGAATCACAACTGCAAAAATAACGGTGCCCCCCACTTGACCAATTTGCGTATGGCTACCTGCTACGACAATGCACAGAATTAATAAGATACAGAGCATTGATAAAAGTGGTAAAAATTGTTCACATTTTTTGACGATAGGATATAAAAAATGGTGAACAATTAAACCTAATATAATCGGTATTAAAACGATCTGTACAATATGCAAAAGCATGTCCCAAACAGGGACTTCAACAGTTGTTCCTACTAATAATAATGTGAGTAGAGGTGTTACAACCACGCCTACTAGTGTTGACACTGATGAAATTGTCACCGATAACGCAACATCGCCTTTAGCTAGATAAATCATCACATTGGAAGCCGTACCGCTGGCAACGCTACCGACTAACACCATTCCAACTAATAATTCTGGTCTCATTGTAAACAGTTTGGCTAAGATTAAAGCAGTTAGTGGCATTACAATATAATGTAGTAAAGTGCAAATTATCACTGCTTTAGGCTTGGTTACCACACGTTTAAAGTCATCAATACTTAATGTAACTCCCATGGTAAACATTACAAACATAAGTAAATGTGCGGTGTGGGGGCGTATAGGAATAAAGGTATAAGGAAAGAAATAGGCAACACCGGCGCACAGTATTGCCCACAAAGGAAATAATCGGGTAAGAGAGATAATAGATCGAATCAATAGCTGATTAAATTGTCTGGTCATATAAACCTGCTATGGGTTTAATAAAATAATTCTAGAATAATGATAGGGTTATTTTATTTGTTTTGTGTGATTTTCATTCTATTTATTCTACTAAATAGCGTCAAGGTATTTATTAAAATCGTGCTGCGTATGTGTTCTGCTGATTCATTGCGTAATTGGGTTAATATTTTAAAGACTTCGGCGATATATTCAGGGCGATTTATTTGACCTTGACGGCCACTTAATGGCATATCGGGAGCATCCGTTTCGAGCACAAGGCTCTCGAGCGGTAATTGAGCAATCGTATTGCGCGTTTTATTCGCTCGTTCATAACTTATTACGCCACCTACACCAATATAATAGCCCAGCTTAACAAATTGCATAGCTTGCTGATAGCTACCTGAAAATCCATGTATTATACCGCGACAAGGTAAGTTGGCGCGGTGTAATTCGTGGTACATAATATCGTGTGCTTTGCGTGAATGAATCAAAACAGGTAAATCAAACTGTTTAGCAAGCGCTAATTGTGACCTAAAAAATGATAACTGCTGTTGCCAATCAATACTTAAATCATAGCGATCGAGCCCAATCTCACCAATGGCAATTAATTTTTTAGGTTTGGCTTTAACAATATTGGTTAACAGATCTAAATCAGCTATGGTATGTTTATAAATAGGATGCAACCCCAAAGCTGCATAGATTTCGTTATAATTATCAGCAAGTTGTAACACAGTATCAAAAGAATTAGCGCTAACTGCGGGTATGATTAACCCAACAATATCCGCTTGGCGAATCTTATCTATTGAATCCGCAAGATGATCAGTAAAAGGCGGAAAATCAAAATGACAGTGTGTATCAATAAACATAATTCCCCCCTTATTTTACGGTTGCTTGATGTAATAAAATTGGCAGTAAAAATCGTTGGGCAGCAAAAATAATTTGTTCAATTAATTCATCCGTTAATTCAGGATAAAGTCTAGCGTAGTAGCTATCACATTCAGCTGATTGGTATAATCCACCTTGCCAAGTATTTAACAGTTGATTAATCGCTTTTTCACTTGCGATAATCTCACCTGTTTTTTTGTTATAGGCTGCCATTAACCAATTCCATGCGCATTGCACAGGTAGTAATAAAGGTTGATTGATACCTTGTACATAGCCTTCAACTAACGTGGTTAAAATTGTCATAGCCTCATTACTTGGAAAGTGTAAAAAACGCCATTCGTTTTCTTCTCTGCCATAGATACGGCTTTGACTTTCCACTTTATCTGGATTTAAGATGCAATAAACCAAATGATCGATCCACAACGAAATACCATCTCGAATCGAAAGTTTTGCAGGGCGCCATGTTAAAATACCATCATCTTGAATATGGGTTAACCAACCTTGTAATTGGTAATATTGTTGATTCAGTGAAATGGTTAAGTTCACTTCTTGCGTTGTTATCTCTAGGCGTTCTTGGCAGATTTTATTGGCTAATGATTGCATTGTTTTAGTTTGTTCATGATAAATAATCTGGCCAAATGCGCCGTCTGGTAAGTCACCAGTTAGCGCTAAGTGGCGATAAAAATCATCGGGTTGTTGCGATTCTTTAGTGATAAGTTGATTTAAAATCTGCAAGTTCAATTGATAACGCTGTAAGCTATCAAGATTAAAGTTTTCCGCATCGGGTAATGTATCATCAAGATAGTTAATATAAAAATTAAAACGTTTTTGTAAAAACAGCCTAATTGAGTGCTGGTAAAATCGTTTTAGTTCGTCAAGATTGATATTATCGACGCTAATAGTGGCTATTTCACTAATAAATTCTTGATTTTTTCCTTGTTGTAATGCAGCGGGTAACCATTCATCAGCATAACTTTTGGGATCTTGCAAAAAGTTTTGGGGGTTAAATGGTGTTCGTGTATGGTTTACACGTAAAAAATCCAAGTTATTTGTCAAGCTATCAACTGGATTAGCAGGCTTGTTATAATATTGTGCAATATACTCCCAAAGTTCATCAACTAGTATTGATGGATAACGCTCACTATCATCTTTCATATCTCGCCCAATATAGCTAATATATAGTTGGTTTTGCGCTGATAAAATAGCTTCTAAAAATAGATAGCGGTCATCATTACGACGGCTGCGATCGCCTCGTCTTGGGTGATGTGCAATAAGATCAAAGTCAAGTGGAAGCGATGTTCTCGGATAATCGCCGTCATTCATACCCAGCAAACAGACCACTTTAAATGGAATGGAGCGCATTGGCATCATGGTACAAAAGTTTATTTTGCCAACTAAAAAACGATGTGCTAGATGATTTTGCTCTAAGCGCGATTGCATCGCATCATGCAAAATTGTGATAGAAATATTATCAGGATAATTAGCAGCTAAACCACTATTAATTAATTTTTGCCATTCTTCTTCGATCATTAATAAAATTGATTCACGTTGTGGGTTGTTGACAAAAAAATCGTTAATCAGTTCAAGACAGCAACTTTGCCATTCAATTAGTGGTTTTTCTTCACTTAAGGTTGTAAACCATTTACTTACAATTTTAATAAACTCAGCTAATTGGCCGATTAATTCGGCATCTAAGCCTGTCGCGCCATCATACGGCAAGATCTGTTGCCAACCACCTTGTTCACTACTCATGGTATAGCCTAGTAATAACCGTTCAAGTCCAAATAACCAGCTATGCGCACTTTCAAGACCAAAACGAATGCCCGATTCAATAATCCAAGTACGTAATAAAGTTAACTGGGATTCACTAATTGCAAATTTTTCTGAAATAGCTGGGATCTCTAATAAATTAAACAGTTCTTCAGCAGTAAATCGACTTTGTGGAAAATTTAATATAGTGAAAAAACCTTGCACTATTGGATCAATGTTACGCGCTTTTTGATCAGAAATCGTAAAAGGCAAATAGCGCTTTTCATAAGCATTGCCAAAAACAGCACGAATATAAGGAACATATTTATCAATATCCGACACCATTACAATGCAATCACGTAATTCTAATGTAGGATCAGCATCAAAAACAGATAAAAGATAATCATATAACACTTCAACTTCACGTTGTTCGCTATGGCAAGCATGAAAAGATACAGATTTATCTGCGAGTTGAACGTGTTGTTGAGCCTCTACCATTGGATAAAGATCAAGGATATCTTGTTGAATCGCATGTAATAAACAATCTCGGTTTTGATCGGCAAACACATCAATATCTTGCTTATTATTGAACTCCTGTAATAAAAACAGATTATCACGCCCAAGCTTTCCCCACGAAGTTAAAAGTGGATTGGGACTTTTTTCAGGGGTATTGAAGATATCTGATAACTGCTTTTCAACAATATCGCCCCAATACCATTTACACGGATTATTAAACATCAAATGGACATCAATATGTTGTCCAAGTGCTGAAAGTAGTGAAAGATAAATTGGTGGTAGCGAGGTAATACCGAAAATAAAAATACGGCTAGGTAACGAATCTAAACGTGAACGATCAAAGTTATTATCTAACAAAATTTCAAGCATTTGTTGATAAATATTAGCGCGATGATAAGGTTGACTGATCGATATTAGCTTTCGCCATAACTCAGCTTGCCATTTTTCATCGGAATGATGATTTAATTCACTAACCGTCTGATTGGCTTCCCATTTGGCTAACCAATCGGGGCGATAAACTAAATATTGGTCAAATAAATGGGCAATTCGTGTTGCAAGTTGATACTGCTTTCTATCTTGCTTATCAATATCAAGATAATGTTTAAGTGCGCTAAACTCAGGCTGTTGAATAACTTGGGGCAACAAATAATACAAACGCCAACTCATTGATTCAACGTTATAACTATTTTCAATTGGCGCCTCGGGTAACAAGGTTTGATAAAGTTGCCAAATAAACTGCGTTGGAAAAAGAAAATCAACATTAGCCACAATACCAAGCTCATCCGCTAACGCAATTTGCAACCATTGTGCCATACCTTGGCTTTGCACCATGACTATATCAGGTGTAAACACATCCTCTAATGGTTGCCTGCGCATCAATTCACTTACAATAGACTTAAGTAGATCGACTTGGTTTGAATGATAAATGGTAAACATAACAAAACTCATTATTGAATAAGAGTGAGTTAAGATTATCGCTGATCGTTACTCATAAATCTAGTTGCTATTATAGTATCAATTTTATAATAAAAAGAGTAATTAGCGGTTATGTGACTTGCTTTTTTTATTCTAATTTTATGAGCTGATGTAATGAATATGAATAAAAAAATAGCCTTCACCAATTTGGGTAAAGATCTTATGGTCAGCTCCCAACGTGATAAAAATCTATTAAAGATAAATTAAAACGGTAAGTTAAATGTGATAACAAAACTTATTCGAGTGGAGTGCTAGATATCGAAACCTAGCGTTTACCTTTATTTAAAAATTAAATGATCCAACAAACCTCGGAGGTTATGAAGTGTCAGCATGCGAATAATGAGTGATTTTATGAGTTAAAAAACCATTAAAATCAACGTTATATCTAGCATGCTATAAATTTATAATGCCAATTCAGCAATATCTTAAAATTGTTTAAAATTTATCCCAATATGGATACTTAAATTTAACTAAATCCATAATCAAAGATTAATAAATTATAAAAATATATTATTTGACTAATGTAAAAAATAATTATTTATTGTTTTTAGGCGTGTCAACATCAGATGCTGAATTGTTATTTTCGCTCTCAACAGGTGGAGTTACTGCAAAAGGTTTGAGCGATTTAGCCTGGAAAGCTAGAGCTACAGGGCAGAAGTTATCGGAAAAGGAACTAGAAACGATAAAACGTCAGGTTGATCGTGAAAGTAAATTAACAGTAGATCCGCATACAGGAAATAAAGCAGGAGAATACCTTGAGGACTTTAAACCATCTTCCACACCGGCAGAATTAGTTCAACAACAGGCCGGTAAAGGTACTCAGGTAACGATCAATACTGAACATATTTTAAATGGTGAGATAAAAACTTATGCAAATGGTACCAAGGTTGGTACAGGAGGGCATTATTTAAAAGATCCGAATATTAGAGTAGATACATGGACAGGTGCTGCAGATGCTAATGGTGTCACAAAAGGTTATATATCAGTTAGAGATCCTGCAACTGGTAAATGGTATAAAAAAACAAGCTGAAACAACCTTCTTCCCTGAGCATTGGTCTAAGCGCCAAACAGAAATGGAAATTAAAAGTGCTTTTGAAAACTCGAAACCACATCAAAAATACAAAAACATGTGGCAGGGAATGTCTTCAAGTGGAATAAAAATGGAAGGTTATTATAAAAAACCAAATGGAACCGGAGCAACAGCATGGCCAATTTATAAAGGTAAAAGATAAATGAAGAGTAAAAAAATATTCTTATCTTGGTTAAATGAATATAAAGAATTTTGCCCGACAGGATTGTTATTTGATGAAAATATCAGATATGCGCCTAAACAAGGATATGGAGTTTGTGAAATTGCTGCTTGGTTAGGTAACGATATTCAATATTCAATAAACTCAGTCAATATCTGGATTAACAATCTGACAGATTTAGAACATAGCCGAGCACCAGATGGCATGTTTGGCATTGGTAATGCTCACTGGGTATTGATTACTGGGGATTTTGTTTTTATTGGTACTGAATATGTTGAAGAGCAACAAGTTATCATGACCAGAGAGCAGCTTTTATATGTGTTAGAGCAATATAAAACTTTTTTAGAAGGGGATTATAAAGATCCTAATAATCCGCCCGAACCTATTGATGTTGAGTTTATTGCTGAAGGTCAAGAAGCAATTGATATCTATAATGGATTGCCAAACTCTCATCTGGTTCCTTACGCATGTTAACAAAACCCAGATCCCCAGAACGGGGATCTTTGATTACTTTCTAGAGCTGTAGTAGTTCAAACTCAATAAAAGATTGAATAATGGTGAAGAATTTAGTACTGAAATGGTGATGAAAGTTCAATAAATGGAAAACTCAATATTGGATCGAGAGAGCAAAAACATATAGGTAAAAATTATGAATGAAATAACAAAAAATGTACTAATTGAATTCATCAATAAAAATGAAAATATAGTTAATTTCGGTACTCCAGAAGATGCGGTTGATGAATCATGGATTTTAAAAGCTGAAAAATATTTAGGTTTTCCTTTAACTAATTCTTATAAATGGTTTTTACGTGAATACCGTGGTGGTGAAATATGTGGAGAGGAAATATACAGCATTTACGGATTAGATTTTGAATCGGTTAATGGTGGGGATATTGTTTATCATCATATCATTGATATGAAAAATAACATTATAAAAAACACACAACTTGTTGTTAGCCAAACAGATTTTGGTGATGTGTATTATTTTGATTATACTAAATTTGATAATGGGGAATGTCCAATATACATTATGTTCTCATCTGCTGAATGTAAGTTTTATGCTACTAATTTTTATGAATTTTTATATAAAAGAATTAAAGATTATTTATAAATTATAGTTTTTTAAACTGGTAAATCAATCTCCACAATCAACTTGCCCTGTTCAATCTTAATGATAACAGGGTTGCCCACTAATGGTCAGTTGTGGTCTGGGGCTTTGTCTGTGGTTTATTTTTAGCTAAGAATGTGTTTTAGCTATAGTTAACTCCTTGATAGTTAGTAGAGGTTAGAAGTGGTAGCAGGTTGCCGGCTGTTACTGCTGTGTTACTTGTTGTTTTATCTGTAGTAGCTCAAATTTAACCCAATAAATATAGCGTATAAAAAATTGGATTTTTTACTTTTAATTTTGGGGTGCAGTTCAAGCCACTTTAAAATTTTAAATTATTAATGACTAACCTAAAAATAAAAAAGGTTACTAGATATTTTAGTAACCTTTATTATTTTGATAAGATACTAAAAAGCAAACTATTGACCCATGCGGCGAGTCAATTCGATAACACGAATTTTTGCCAACGCTTTTGATAGTTCTGCAGAAGCTTGAGCAAATGACATATCATCGCTTGGGTGATTAATATGTTCTTGCGCTTGTCTTACTGCTTCTTGTGCTCTTGCTTCATCTAGATCTTCGCCACGGATAGCGGTATCCGCTAAGATGGTTACGATGTTAGGTTGTACTTCTAATATGCCACCAGATAGGTAGATAAACTCTTCTTTACCATCCGCTTTCACAATGCCAACCATACCGGGTTTTATGGTTGTCAGTAAAGGGGTGTGCCCAGGATAAATTCCAAGTTCACCTTCTTTACCCGTGATTCTGATTCGCTGAACATCACCTGAAAACAAGTGAGATTCAGCACTAACAACTTCTAATTGATAGGAAGTTAGTGCCATAATACGATCTCCATTAAATACGATCTTCGCTCAATGAATCTCTTAGAGAGATTTTGCCTTCTCAATCGCTTCATCGATTGAACCAACCATATAGAATGCTTGTTCAGGGATGTGGTCATAATCACCGTTCATGATTCCTTTAAATGCACTGATCGTGTCTTTCAAAGGTACATATTTTCCTGGTGAACCAGTAAATACTTCTGCAACAAAGAATGGTTGAGATAAGAAGCGTTGAATTTTACGAGCACGAGCAACGATCAATTTATCATCTTCTGATAACTCATCCATACCAAGAATGGCAATAATATCTTTCAACTCTTGATAACGTTGTAGAATTGATTGAACGCCACGGGCACAATCATAGTGCTCTTGACCAACAACTAAAGGATCTAATTGACGGCTGGTGGAATCTAATGGATCTACGGCCGGATAGATACCTAAAGAAGCAATTTGTCGACTTAATACGATTGTTGCATCTAAGTGAGCAAAGGTTGTTGCTGGTGATGGGTCAGTTAAGTCATCTGCTGGTACGTATACGGCTTGGATTGACGTTATCGAACCTGTTTTAGTAGATGTGATACGTTCTTGTAGTAAGCCCATTTCTTCGGCTAGTGTTGGTTGATAACCTACCGCCGATGGCATACGACCTAATAGTGCAGATACTTCAGTACCGGCTAAGGTATAACGGTAAATATTATCAATAAATAATAAAACGTCTTTACCTTCATCACGGAATTTTTCAGCCATGGTTAAACCCGTTAACGCAACACGTAAACGGTTTCCAGGTGGCTCATTCATCTGACCATAAACTAACGATACTTTATCAAGTACGTTTGATTCTTTCATTTCGTGGTAAAAGTCATTACCTTCACGAGTACGTTCACCCACACCAGTAAACACAGAGTAGCCTGAGTGTTCGATAGCGATATTACGGATTAACTCCATCATATTAACGGTTTTACCGACACCCGCACCACCGAATAGACCCACTTTACCACCTTTAGCAAATGGACAAATTAAGTCGATAACTTTAATACCTGTTTCAAGCAATTCAGTTGAGTTTGCGAGCTCTTCATAGGTTGGCGCTGCACGGTGAATCGCCCAACGCTCTTCTTCACCAATTGGACCTGCTTTATCAACAGGATCGCCGAGCACGTTCATAATACGACCCAGTGTTTTAGTTCCCACTGGTACTTCGATACCGTGACCTGTATTTACAACTTTAAGTCCGCGTCTTAAGCCATCAGATGATCCCATTGCGATACAACAAACAACGCCACCACCTAATTGTTGCTGAACTTCCAGAACTAATTTTTCAGTGCCAGTTTCCACTTCTAATGCATCATATACCTTTGGTACTGCATCTTCTGGGAATTCGACATCAACCACCGCACCGATGATCTGGACAATCTTTCCAGTAGCCATTTTTAATCCTCTACGTCTTTTTCTTAACTATAAGCCAATATTTAGCACTAACCTGAAACAGCGGCTGCACCGGATACAATATCAATCAATTCATTCGTGATAGCACCTTGACGTGCTTTGTTATACACAATTTGTAATTCATTAATTAGGTTTGCACCGTTATCTGTTGCCGCTTTCATGGCCACCATTCTTGCTGCTTGTTCACTCGCTAAATTATCAACCACTGCTTGATAGACCTGTGATTCAATATAGCGACGTAAAATCACGTCTAATAGCGATTTAGCATCAGGCTCATAAATATAATCCCATGATGAAGCTTTGAGCTTTTTATCTTCTGATGGCGGTAAAGGTAATAATTGCTGAATTGTTGGCTTTTGTGACATGGTATTAATAAATTTATTCGTCACAATATATAATTTATCAATTTTACCATTGTCATATGCCTCAAGCATTGTTTTTACCGGACCAATTAAATCGGATAAATTTGGTTCATCCCCCAAGTTAGTCATTTGGGTTAAGATGTTTGCTTTTACTGATGAGAAAAACGAAACACCACGAGAACCAACTAAAGCAACATCAGCTTCAACACCTTTTTCCTGCCATGCTGACATGTCAGCAATGACAGTTTTAAAAAGATTGATATTTAAACCACCACATAAACCACGATCGGTTGAAATAATAAGGTAGCCAACTCGCTTTACATCTCTTTCTTCTAAATAAGGATGTTTGGCGCCTATTTGAGCTAACGCTAAATGTCCAATTACTTCACGGATCATTTCAGCATAAGGTCGACTAGCTGCCATTCTATCTTGCGTTTTACGCATTTTAGAATTGGCAACCATTTCCATTGCTTTAGTGATCTTTTGCGTACTTTGGATACTGGCAATTTTTGTTCTAATCTCTTTTGCATTAGCCATTTGTTACCTCACCCTTACCAAGTTTGAGTTGATTTAAAGCTTTCAAGTAATGCTTTTAGCTTACTTTCAATCTCATCATTGTAATTACCCGTCTCGTCGATTAATTTGACAAAATCGGCATATTGACTATGGGCATAAGCAAGTAGCGCTGTTTCAAATGATAATACTTTAGCCAGTTCTACATCTTCAAGATAACCACGCTCAGCAGCGTAAAGTACAATTGATTGTTCAGCAACAGTCATTGGTGAGTATTGCTTTTGTTTTAACAATTCGGTTACTTTTTCGCCGTGACTTAATTGATTTCTTGTTGCTTCATCTAAGTCAGATGCAAATTGAGAGAACGCAGCTAACTCACGATACTGCGCCAGTGCGGTACGAATACCACCTGATAATTTTTTCATTATCTTCGTTTGCGCAGCACCACCCACACGTGAAACCGAAATACCCGGGTTAACCGCAGGACGGATACCTGAGTTAAATAAGCTAGTTTCAAGGAATATCTGACCATCAGTAATCGAAATTACGTTAGTTGGTACGAATGCCGAAACGTCACCTGCTTGAGTTTCAATAATTGGTAATGCTGTTAATGAACCTGTTTTACCTTTAACTTCGCCTTTTGTGTACTCTTCAACATAAGCTTCGTTCACGCGCGCTGCACGTTCAAGTAAACGAGAGTGAAGATAAAATACATCACCTGGATAAGCTTCACGTCCAGGTGGACGACGAAGTAGTAATGAAATTTGACGATAAGCAACGGCTTGTTTAGATAAATCATCATAAACAATTAATGCATCTTGACCACGGTCGCGGAAGTATTCACCCATTGCACAACCAGCATAAGGAGCTAAGTATTGTAACGCAGCTGATTCAGATGCTGATGCTACAACGACAATTGTGTTTTTAAGTGCACCATGATCTTCTAGTTTACGCACAACATTTGCAATAGTTGATTGTTTTTGACCAATGGCAACATAAATACATTTTACCCCTGAGTCGCGTTGGTTGATGATGGCATCGACAGCAAGCGCTGTTTTACCTGTTTGACGGTCACCAATGATAAGCTCACGTTGACCTCGTCCAATTGGAATCATTGAGTCAACGGCTTTATAACCGGTTTGTAATGCTTGGTCAACGGATTTACGATCGATAACACCTGGAGCAACAACTTCGACAGGTGAAAAGCCATCATGTTGAAGTGAGCCTTTACCGTCAATTGGTTCGCCTAGTGTATTAATAACGCGACCTAATAAACCTTCACCAACTGGTACTTGTAAAATACGACCAGTACATTGTACCTTCATACCTTCAGACAAGTCTTCGTATGGTCCCATAACTACCGCACCGACAGAGTCTCTTTCAAGGTTTAATGCCATTGCATATCGGTTGCCTGGTAATGCAATCATCTCACCTTGCATTACATCAGTTAATCCGTGGATTCGAAGAATACCATCACTTACAGATATGATAGTTCCTTCATTGTGAGCATCACTCACAATATTGAACTGAGCTATCCGCTCTTTAATTAGTTCACTTATTTCAGTTGAATTTAGCTGCATTATCAGTCCCCTTAAGACTGTAGAGCGTCATTTAAACGATTTAAACGCCCTCTGATACTACTATCAATAACCATATCGCCCGTACGAATAATAAAACCAGAAATGAGCGATTTATCTATATGACATTTTAGTTTTACTTTTCGTGATAAACGTTTTTCGACAGCGACAGAAATTTTATTAAGTTGTTCATTAGTTAGCTCATTGGCAGAAATAACATCTACATCTGCTTGTGCTTCTCTATCTAAACAATATTGTTCAAACAAGGTTAAGACTTCAGGAAGAAGTGATAACCGCTTGTTTTCAGCCATAATCTTAATAAAGTTAGTGCTAAACTCATCTAACATATCTTTACAGATGTTGATGAGTAAATTAGCCACCGAATCGGTTTTCATGTCTGATGTTAAAACACTTCTTATTTGAGCATCTTTACTCACTTCAGATGTTAACACTAACATGTTATGCCATGATTCGATGCTGTTTCTTTCTACTGCAAAATCGAAAGCGGCTTTAGCATAAGGGCGAGCAATTGTAATTAAGTCAGCCATTGCTCTATTCTCCTTATAGTTCAGCTACGAGTTTATCAATGATGTCGCTATTTGCGGCTTCATTAACAGAACGTTGAATAATTTTTTCTGCACCAGCAATAGCAAGTGTAGCGACTTGTTGTTTGAGCTCTTCTTTAACTCGTTTGCGCTCGGCCTCTACTTCGGCAAGTCCTTGCGCAACAATTCGTTCTTTTTCACGAGAAGCTTCTTGTTTTGCTTCTTCAAGAATGGCTGCTTTACGTTTGTTGGCTTGCTCAATAATTGCATTAGCCTCAACCTTAGCCTGTTGCATTATGTCAGATGTATTTGCTTTGGCTAATTCCAAATCTTTTTTTGCTGTTTCTGCTGAAGCAAGTCCTTCGGCGATCTCTTTTTGGCGTTTTTCAATTGCGCCAATAACAGGAGGCCAAACAAACTTCATACAGAACCAAACAAACAATACAAATGTAATTGCTTGGCCGAGGAGAGTTGCGTTCATATTCATGACACGATTCCTCTTAAATTTTTATTAACCTGCGACAGCAAAAATAACATAAAGTGCAATACCCACACAGATCATTGGGATCGCATCAACTAGGCCCATAACGATAAAGAATTGAGTACGTAACATAGGCATCAATTCTGGTTGACGAGCAGCACCTTCTAAAAATTTGCCACCTAATAAACCAATACCAACTGCACCACCAATTGCAGCTAATCCCATCATGATGCCTGCGGCTACAAATAACATACTATCCATTATATACTCCAGTTTATTATCAAAAAAATATTAAAATTAATGATCTTCCGTTGCCGACGCCATAGCTAAATAGACGATCGTCAACACCATAAAAATAAAAGCTTGTAACGTAATTATTAAAATATGGAAAATGGCCCATGGTAACGATAATACCCACTGTGACCACCAAGGTAATAATGCAGCAATTAGGATGAAGATAAGTTCACCTGCGTACATATTTCCAAAAAGTCGAAGTCCTAAAGAAACAGGCTTCGCTAATAGACTAACTAATTCAAGTACTAAATTGATAGGCGCAAATGCCCAGTGGTTAAATGGGTGTAAGGTATATTCTTTGATAAACCCTGAAACCCCTTTGTACTTAATTGAATAAATGATGATAAGTGCAAACACACCTAAAGACATTGACATGGTAATGCTAACATCTGCAGTTGGCACTACTCTTAAATGTGATAGACCTAAATATTGACCGGCATAAGGGAGAAAATCAACCGGGATAAGATCCATTAAATTCATCAAGAAAACCCAAATAAATACCGTTAATGCTAAAGGTGCAATGAGTTTATTTTGACCGGTGAACATGTCTTTAACAGTATTGTTGACAAACTCAAAGATCATTTCTACTGCACATTGTAGCTTACTTGGTACGCCACTGGTTGCTTTTTGGGCAACACGATGAAAAATCCACAAAAAGATAACACCAAGTAGAATCGAAAAGAACAATGAGTCAAGATTAAAGGTCCAAAAACCGGAACCTACTTGCAAGTTCTCAAGATGGTGCTTGATATAAGCTTGTGGTGAAGCTGGAGAGGAAACTGACATATAACCCTCTTAACCTATTTTCTAAAAATAAAATATTGCTTATAGTTTCATTCAAAAAGGTATAAGCAATCGCTGTAATAAATTGAAGTTACTATTTTAAACCTAATAGCCTATACCAAGTCAACCTTTGATTAGCTAAATTAAGAATTTAAACACTTTTTACTAATTTTACGCAAATATGTATAACTTCTTTTATTATTTTAATCTAAATATTAGCCTATTAATGGCTTAATTAATGGGTATAAATTGTGCTATTTCAAACGTTAACTTTAAGATGTAAGTGCTGCTGCGATATTTTGGGCCAATTTTTGCACTTCGTGTTGATTACTTCCTTCCACCATGACACGAATTAACGGTTCGGTTCCTGATTTACGAATCAACACTCGACCATGATGACCAAGTTGTTTTTCTGCTTGCTCAATTGCCGATTTTACTGTAGTGCTATTTAGTGGATCATGCTCACCCGAAAATCTAACATTAATCAACACTTGTGGCAACATTGTCATACCGCTACATAAATCAGCTAATGACATGTCATTGCGTACCATTGCAGCTAGTACTTGTAGGCCAGCAACAATACCATCTCCTGTTGTTGTTTTATCTAATAATAAAACATGACCCGAATTTTCAGCGCCTAAGCGCCAATCTTTTTCGACCAGTTTTTCAAGCACATAACGATCTCCAACTTTGGCACGAACAAAAGGAATACCAAGCTTTTTAAGCGCTATCTCAAGCCCCATATTGCTCATTAATGT
Organism: Gilliamella sp. X-23; assembly: GCF_057063545.1. Lineage (NCBI taxonomy): Bacteria > Pseudomonadati > Pseudomonadota > Gammaproteobacteria > Orbales > Orbaceae > Gilliamella > Gilliamella sp. X-23. Next base: position 83,873 of record NZ_JBXSQG010000007.1, on the reverse strand, counting down.
GCCGACAACGCCGCCTTTAAGTTGACCTTGTCTTAATGCTTCGCGTGCAATGATATAGATAATTAAATCACCATCAACTTTGCGACCTTCATGATCAACCATGATGATGCGATCGCCATCACCATCTAATGCAAAGCCTAGATTGGCTTTTTCATCAATAACACATTTGGCTAGTGCTTTTACGTCAGTTGCTCCACAATTTTCATTAATATTTACTCCATCTGGCTCACAGCCAATTTTAATCACTTGCGCACCAAGCTCTCGTAATACTTTAGGGGCAATGTGATAGGTGGCACCGTTAGCGCAATCGACGACAATTTTTAATCCTGCCAAACTTAAATCATGATCGAATGTACTTTTACAGAATTCAATGTAGCGGCCTGCGGCGTCAGTAATACGGCTTGCTCGACCAAGTTGTTTGGACTCTACGCAATCGATCTCTTTTTCAAGTTCAGCTTCAATTTCTAATTCGATAGTGTCATCAAGCTTTTTCCCTTCAGTTGAAAAGAACTTAATACCATTATCATAAAAAGGGTTGTGTGAGGCAGAAATAACAACGCCGGCATCGGCCCGGAAAGTACGGGTTAAATAGGCAATCGCTGGGGTTGGCATTGGGCCTGTAAAGGCCGCAGCAACACCTGCCGAGGCAAATCCTGCTTCGAGTGCCGATTCAAGCATATAGCCTGAAATGCGAGTATCTTTACCGATTAATACTTTTTTCACGCCATCTTTGGCAAGCACACGACCTGCTGCCCAGCCTAATTTGAGCGCAAAATCTGGTGTGATAGGATATTCTCCAACTTTACCGCGAATCCCATCTGTACCAAAATATTTTCGATTAGACATTTTATTTCCTCACACTAAATTATTTTTGATAAACGCATATTTTAATTTGTAAAAAACTTTCAGGAAAGTATACCTATTTGTATAAAGTTACTCTCGATTATCATTGGCAAATTTTAATAATACTTGGCTCTCTTTAATAAAGCGTTCTGCGTAAGATCCAAACCAAGTAGTTACTTCATTAAAATTTTTGATAAATTTTGCTTTGTCTCGCTGTTCAATTAATTTAACCATTTGTCCAAAGCGTTCGTAATAGCGTTTAATTAATTCGATATTATCATCCGATGCCATGATGATATCGGCATAAAGCTCGGGATCTTGAGCAAACAAGCGCCCAACCATCATCAGTTCAAGTCTATAGATTGGTGAAGATAGTGCAATGAGTTGTTCTAAATCAGCTTGTTCACGTTGCAAATTAACGCCATATGAAAAAGAAGTAAAATGACGTAATGCTTGAATAAATGACATGCATTTATCATGCTCTTTGGCATCAATTGCGCATAAATTAGCGCCCCATATACGCATTTGCTCAATTAGCCATTGATATTTTGTTTGATCGCGCCCATCGCAATAAACAATGATTTGTTTAGCTAAATTAGGAACGTCGGGACCAAACATTGGGTGTAACCCGACTACTGGACCTTGATGTTTATCAAGCATGGCTTGGAGTGGCTTGACTTTTATGGATGTGAAATCTGTTAAAATACAATCTTTAGGTAATGGTGGTAATTGTTTGATGATTTCGCAGGTTTTGTTTATTGGCACAGTCACAACCACTGCCGCTGCATCGGCAACTACCTCGGCGGCTTGATGCATAGTTTTTGATCCCAAGGTTTTAACCTGATAGCCAGATAAAGTAAATAATCGAGCAAACAACCGCCCCATTTGCCCATTACCGCCAATAATCACGACTGAATCTTCACCAGTATAGACTTTTTTGAAACCTTTGTTGTTTTCACTAATATAAGATTCACGCATTAAACGACGTAAAATATCTTCAATTAAAGCAGGAGATACACCTTGAGCTTCAGCCTCTTGCCGTCTTTTAGCTAGCATATCGGCTTCACGCTGAGGAGCATAAATGGGAATACCATGCTTGCTTTTTACCTCGCCAACTTCGGCAACTAATGCTAATCGTTTGCTAATTAAAGATAAAATAGATTTATCAACTTCATCAATTTTATCGCGTAAGGCAAGTAATTCCGTAGACATATGCGGTGATTCCTTATTATCACAAAGGTTGCTTTTCTGTAATAGCTTAACAGTATAACGTATTTTTGATACGATGCGTATTTAGAACATCAAATCAAAGACAATAAATCAGTATGAAGATTATCTCTTTTAATATTAACAGCCTTCGTGCTCGCATCCACCAATTATCCGCTATTATTGATAAATATCAGCCCGATGTAATTGGTTTGCAAGAAACTAAAGTGCATAATGATCAGTTCCCCGTTGCCGAACTCGAACAATTTGGTTATTACCTCAACTACCATGGGCAAAAAGGACATTATGGTGTTGCGTTGCTAACAAAACAAAAACCGTTGTCAGTGCAATATGGCTTTCCAACTGATGGTGATGATGCGCAATGTCGCTTAATTATGGTTGAACTACCCACAAGTAAAGGCAATTTAACGGTAATTAATGGTTATTTTCCTCAAGGCGAAAGTTTACATCATGAAATTAAATACCCTGCAAAGCGTAAATTTTATCAAGATTTGAATAATTATTTACAGGAAAATCAATTAAATAATCAGTTATCTTTAATTATAGGTGATATGAATATTTGCCCAACCGATTTAGATATTGGCATTTCGCAAGAGAGCCGTAAGCGTTGGCTACACACCGGTAAATGTTCATTTTTGCCCGAAGAACGCGAATGGATGAACAGTTTAATGTCGCTGGGTTTTGTTGATACTTACCGCCACGACCACCCAACTGCACAAGAGTATTCTTGGTTTGATTATCGCTCAAAAGGTTTTGAAACGGATACAGGGCTTAGGATTGACTTGATCTTAGCCAGCGCCAAATTACTAGCACATTGTCAACAAACGGGGATTGATTATGATATTCGCGCAATGGAAAAACCCTCTGATCATGCACCAATTTGGGCTAAATTTGATTTAGTATAAACCTAACTCGTTATAACAAAGGATCATTAAATGCAAAACAGCTCCGTTTTATCGGTCAAAGATCTTAATCAAATAGTTAAAGATTTACTTTCTGATGCGATCGGACAGGTTTGGTTAGTGGGAGAGGTTTCTAACTTTTCGCGCCCTTCATCGGGACATTGGTACTTTTCGTTAAAGGATGATAGCGCACAAGTGCGTTGTGCCATGTTTCGCAATAGTAATTTTCGTGCAGGTTTTACTCCACAAAATGGGCAACAAGTTTTGGTTAAAGCAACGGTAACGCTGTATGAAGCGCGTGGTGAATATCAACTGGTGATTGATAAAATTCAACCCGCAGGTGCAGGGCTATTACAACAAAAATTTGAACAGTTAAAGAAAAGGCTTTCTGATGAAGGGTTATTTGATGCCATTTATAAAAAGCCACTACCCGAAAATATCCGCACCGTTGGGATTATTACCTCCTCAACGGGAGCAGCGTTGCATGATATTTGCCAGATATTAAAACGTCGTGATCCAAGTTTGCATTTGATCATCTACCCAACACAAGTACAAGGCAGTGAAGCGGCAGAGCAAATTGCTAAAATGATTCAAATTGCCAACATTCGTCAAGAATGTGATGTATTAATCGTTGGGCGAGGCGGTGGCTCGCTTGAAGATTTATGGTCATTTAATGAAGAAGTGGTGGCAAGGGCTATTTTTGCAAGCCAATTACCTATTGTCAGTGCGGTTGGGCATGAAATTGATTTTACCATTGCCGATTTTGTGGCTGATGTTAGAGCAGCAACGCCATCTGCTGCGGCTGAATTAGTTAGCCAAGATAGCTTAGCGCAAATAAAACGCCTACAAGTTCAAGAACAACACCTATCCATGGCAATGGATTACTATTTAATTCAGTGTCGTGAAAAACTCAACAAATGGCGTCATCAATTACAAACTCAACATCCACAAGCAAAACTATCAAAACAGCTAAATACATTGCTAACTTATCGCCACACATTATACGATAACATTCAGCAATATTTGCTCAGACAGTCAAACCGCCATAATCAATTAGATAAACGATTATCGCGCGTCTCACCGCAAAATAAGATCCATTATTTACAGCAGCTTGTTGGCCAAAAGCAACAACAAATTACTCATTTAGCACAACAAAAACTGACTCAATCTCAACATCAATTTGTGTTACAAACCTCACAACTTAACAGCGTTAGCCCACTGGCGACACTTGAAAGAGGTTATTCAGTTACGACCAACCAAAACAAAGAAGTGGTTCGTTTTTCTGAGCAAGTTACTGTGGGTGATTTTATTGTAACAAAGTTAAAAAAGGGCAACATTATTAGCCAAGTTACCAAAGTTGATGAATAAAGTTATATCATTAAAAATGATTTATAAACATTTTGTTACTGAAAATTTGACCTCTTTTGCAATTTAGGTAATCGCTAGTATATAATCTAAACAATAAAAAGTTGTTATATTATTCAGAGAATTTATGCATTATCCAATCGGTATTGATTTAGGCACTACAAACAGTTTAATTTGTGTTTGGCAAGACGGTCAACCAGTCCTTATTCCGAATTCAATTGGTGAAGTTGTTACACCATCTGCAGTTAGTGTTGATGAAGACGATTCTATTTTAGTCGGACATGCGGCATTGTCTCGTTTAACCACTCATCCAAATCGCAGTGTAGCAGCATTTAAACGCTTTTTAGGCTCAAATAAAGTTTTTGAATTAGATGGCAAAAAATTTACGCCAACTGAACTTTCAGCCATAATTTTAAAATCATTGAAAGCAGATGCAGAGGCTTTTTTAAACCAAGAAGTTCGTGATGTTGTCATTTCTGTTCCTGCTTATTTTAATGATGAACAGCGTAAGCAAACTCGTTTTGCTGCTGAGTTAGCGGGATTAAATGCTGTGCGTTTAATTAATGAGCCAACAGCCGCTGCCATGGCATATGGATTACACGAAGAACAATCGGGTAATACATTAGTATTTGATTTAGGTGGTGGTACATTCGATGTGACAGTGCTTGAATATGCTATGCCAATTATTGAAGTGCACGCTTCTGCTGGTGATAACTATTTAGGTGGTGAAGATTTTACTCAAGAACTTGTTAAAGCTTGTTTAAGTGAATGGGACCTTAAAAAGCAGGATATTCCAACTGATGATTATGCTCGCCTATTAGATTTAGCTGAACAATTAAAATGTAAATTAAATGGCGAAGAATCACACACTTTAACTTGGTTTTGGCAAGATAGGCAGTGGCAATTTTCCTTGAACGAAAGCCGAGCTAAAACGTTATGGTTACCACTACTTAATCGACTACGAGCACCAATTGAACAGGCATTAAGTGATGCACGATTAAAACCTAATCAGCTTGAACATATCGTATTAGTCGGTGGGTCATCGCAATTAGGTATTGTACGTGAGCTGGTGACCAAATTATTTGGTAAATTACCGTATCGCCATATCAATCCGACTACTATCGTAGCTCAAGGTGCCGCAGTTCAAGCTGCTTGTCGATTACGTAATGTTGATGTTGAAGAAGTTATTCTTACTGATGTGTGTCCTTATACTCTAGGTATTGAAAGCTGTTCAAATAATGTCAGTGGAGTGTTTTCACCCATTATTGAACGTAACACCATTGTACCAACATCAAAAGTAAAAACATTTTATACAACGTATCCTCAGCAAAAAGTGATATGTATTTCAGTTTATCAAGGTGAAAACCCTCGCGTTGAAAATAATGTTTTAATTGATGAGTTTGAAGTACCCATAACACCAATGGAAAGAACACAAGGAATTGATGTCCGCTTTAGTTATGATCTAAATGGTTTATTAGAAGTTGATGTGGTTTTGCTTGAAACAGGTGAACAACATGGCAAAGTGATTGATCATAGTCCAGTTGGATTAACAGACAAACAAAAACAAGACAGTCATGATCGCTTGAAAGCACTTAAAATTCACCCTCGTGACGAAATGCCGAATCGTACCTTATTGGCAAGGCTAGAACGAGCATGGGCCCAATCATTGGGTGATGAACGACTATTAATTGGATCATATATCGAAGTTTTTATGGAAGTACTAAATAGACAAAATTCTGAAGAAATTAACGAAATTCGTTGTGAAATTGAATCTAATCTACAAGATCTAAATCGATAACCAATAAAGTTTAAAAAATATAAAAAGTCCTCTTTTTTTAGAGATAAAAAAGAGGACTTTATTTTGTTTACTTTTCCTTTTCTTTGGTTGTTTTTTCTACTGGCGGTCCAAAACGGTTAGTGTGTTTGATACCAGAAACCCAAAATGGCACAAAAAATAAGAAAAAAACTAATATTTCGGCCAAAAAACCGATGAGTGGTTCACCTTTATCGATATCATTAAAACGTCGTTTTAATGCAAAAACCGTGTTGGTTACAGCAATAGAATAACAAATCATAGAAAAAGTAGAACTATTCAATTCAAAATTGTTGTTAAGTACGGTCATCAATCCTAGCACAATGAAGCTACAACATAATTGTATGATAAAACCTTTTATATTAGTTCGTCCTTTCCAACGCCAAAACTGCCACCATTTATTTTTAGGTAATGGCTGTGATTCCAGTTTTTGTTGATTTTCACGATTTTTTGCCATAAGCAATGCCGCACAAAGCCGTAAGACTAAATCATTGTCACTGCTGTTTTTAAACTTGTCTAACATTTCAAGTTCATTGTTATCACATATACCGTAATAGTTAGATAAACAACGTGCAGCAAGTGTCATTATGCTATAAACTTGTTTAGTATAATTGTATTTTTTTTTGCTATCAGAAGATGGTGTAATCCACTTATCTTGCAAATTTTTGGCTATTTTTATTAACTCTTTATTATCACCAGTAATATCTTGTAAAATTGTATCTAATTTGTTTTTTTGCTCAGGTTTATTTAATACAATTATGTATAACAGCATTAAATAAATTGGATTTCTATTCGCCAGTTTTTGTGTCCATGTGTGCTCCATTTTTTGCTCAATATCGTCAAAATCAATAAGGTGAGGTGCATCAATAAACCATTCAATCGAATTTTGATAATTGTTTAAAACACAATTAATTAGTCTGCTATCATTATTAATCAGATTATATAACTCTGTTTCATTTTCCCAATTTCCATATTTAAATATCTCTATTAACGGTTTAAATGGGTCATCCTCCTCGAGGACAAAGGTATTATTTTCTTGTTGAAGATAATTTGCAGTTTTTATTGGTTCACGAACAATTTCGATTACTAATAAGTAACGACGATACCATTGCCAATAAGCTTCTTTCTTATTAGCAATAACTGAAGGATCTGGAGATTTTGGTAGTTGATAATAATTATTAAATTTTAAAAACGTAATCCAATCAAACATTTTCATATTTGAATAAGAAAAACTTTGAAATAAATGTGATTTAGCAATATCAGGAATATAGTTGAATCTATCTAGCCATAAACTGGCATATAAAGCTAGCTTGCCATTCTCATCGGGATCAAATTGGGGTGGAAGTTGGGCATTTTCATTATTATCAAATAACCATGTTTTAAATTCTTGCACGGGTGGAAGTTCTGTAAGCCATGCAAGATGTTGTCGTGCTTGGCGTTGTAAATGTTGCAAAATAAATTGTTCAAATGGATCATCGCTTTGATCGTCTAAAATTTCTTGTAATAATCTTTCATTACCGTGGCGCAACATAATGGCATGTCGGTATAAACGATATAATCGATTATTGCCGTCATCCAGTAACAATATTGGTATGACCTGTTTGTAATCCCAGTTTGTATTTAAAACCCAATTAACAAAATCGATAATTTCTTTTGGGTACTCGTCTATATTCTCTAATGCGGCTAATCGTGCTGTTGTGGTTACCGTTATTTGTGGAATAGTATGCAAATAATTTTCCGTTTTATCGACAGCTACACAATAACTATTATTCAACGCCATAACTAATAATGGGAAGTAATTTTTTTCAAAATAAACACACCACCCCGCTATCCAACTTTCGGCTTGTTGCTGATAATGACCTGAATAATACAACTCTAACCAAGCTTGTAAGGCATTTTGTTTATATTCGAGCAAAGTATATTGGATAGCGGCAATATATTTCCACTCGATAATAATATTTTCGTCTTCATCGCCTTCGGCAATACATTTTAAAGCATAATCCAAAATAGATTGATTTTTTAGGCTCGCAGTACTATACCAATGAGAAAACTCAAGCATAAATTTCTTATCATCAGGAAGATAAATAACTGTATCTTGAGCTAAAAATGCACAAACATCTTCCGATCTACGTTCCCAAAATAACCATTTGGCATAATGTATATAATCGATAGTTGTATTTTGTAGTATTTTATTTGTTGTCGGTAAGCATGTGTAATCAAATAAATCACCACGATCGATATGATTTAAATAATTATCATATTTTTCAAATTCATCAGTGAATTGTGTCATTAATTGCTGACGCCAGCGCAGATTATCGGCTAAAAGTTTGACACATGATTCGGATATATTTGTTGTTTCGTAACTTAACTCTAATAGCCGCCATTTTACCAAATCGATAACTGCCATGGGATAGTCATAGAATGAGCCTATAAATTTTTGCCATTCATCAATGTTATAGCAACGGAGTGGATCTTCTAATAGGGCTTGATAAGAATCGCAAATTTCATTTGCTTTAATTTGCTCTTCTGTTAGTTGTGGCGTTGCTTTTTCTTCTTCTAATGTCTGTTCGGTTTCATCAACAGTTATTTCGGAGAATTTGGCATAATTCATTGCTAATTCGTAAGCTTCGCGCAATGCTTTAAACCCGTCAGGATCTGTTTCTGGATGATATGATGGTAATTTTGTACGATAGGCTTGACGAATAACCGTGATATCTGTTGTTTTTTCGATGCCCAATAATTGCCAAAAATTTGTACTCATAACCAGTCATACTCCATTAGTGATTCCGGTTTTTCTAGTTCGTCTAACTCAATATACCAAGGTAGGCGATTGCAAGGTGAATCCTCGTCGCTAATTAATAATTTCATGGTATATGTTTGTGATGATTGGGTTAATTCACAGCGTAATACTTCAAGATCTTCTTTATTGTTGAGTGATTCCCAAAATTGAAAACCAACCGACCAACCCGCAAAGTAGTTATGCCAAGATTCATAAAAATATTGAGAACGAGCAGCAATTCTTGAAAAAATCCATAGCGCTTCTTCTTCGGTAATATATTTATTGGTCGTGCCATTGCGTAGTAAATATCCCATACGAGCATAATCCCAACTACGAATGCCACCATAGCCACATACGCAAAAAGTTTGTTCAACGAACGCCAGTAATACTTTTTGATAATCATTCTGTGCTTGGCAATAATCACGCCATTCAGATTCAGAAAATCTATAATACATTGAATAATATCTAGATAATATTGGCGCATGCCCATCATCAACCATATCAAACACACGGTTTAGTAATGTTTGTCGAGAACTTATTCCCCAATCATCAGCCATATCAACAAAAGTTCTGTCGGGGAAAAAAAATGGCGAAGTATAACTTGCACCATATCCTTTATTTAAAGCAACCATTGGTGCAGATAAACCATATAGCCAATCGACACAATCTTGATTCATATTTTTATTCCAATCATCTGATTTATTTTATTTCTTATCAAAAGATAGCAGATTTTACACTAAAATAAAATTCAAATCCAAAGTGGAAATTTATAGTGCGGCTAAGATTAATGACATATAAATAACGCTATAAACCTGCATAAATCATAAAATTATTTTGCAAATCAACCTCTACAAGGCATAATAAAGACAAATTTATTGGAATTTGATTATTACCAAGTAATAAATCATAAGGAGTGATAATGAAAAAAGTGACCTTAATGGTAATGTTAATATCTTGTACATTAATATTACAAGGCTGCGTTGCTGCCGTTATCGGGGTAGGAGCAGGGGCCACGGCAAAAGTCGCCACAGATCCTCGTACAGCAGGTACTCAAGTGGATGATACAACACTCAATTCACGTATGAGTATGAAAATTAAAGACAATGGACCTTTCTTTATTGGATCGCGTGTTATTTCGAGTACTTATAATGGCAACATTCTTTTAACTGGGCAAGCAAATAATGAACAAGCTGAAAAAGCTGAAAGTCTTGCTTATCAAGTTGACGGGATAAAAAAAGTCTATAATCAAATTCGTATTGGTGAACCCGTTGGAGCCGGTACAATTACCAATGATGCTTGGATAACAACACAAGTTAAATCTCAATTAATTTTAAATGCGCAAACAAAAGCACGCAATATTAAAGTTGTTACTGAAAATAGCGAAGTATTTTTAATTGGTATTGTCACATCAGAAGAAGGCAAAGCAGCGGCTGAATTGGCAAGTAAAGTCAATGGTGTGAAAAAAGTCATCACACTATTTACTTATATTGAAAACTAACCAATACCGAAAATATACTAAAAATAGGGGCTAATTAGCCCCCTTTTTTTATGTGATCGATTTAATACGCTCAATTAATTTTGCAAGTCCTTGCAAACGGGATTGACTGAGTTCGTCAGTAATTTTTAATTCATGCAAAATAGATTGAAAATCAATAGCAGCAACTTGCTGTGCTGTTTTGTGATTAGCAATAATGATTAAAATTGCCAATAACCCTTTCACAATTCGCCCTTCGCTATCGCCGCTAAAAATATAGGTATTATCGGCCTGCTTTTGATAACTAAGCCATACTCGATTTTCGCAGCCATTGACTTGGTTCTGCTCTGTTTTTTGCTCGTCAGGAAAATCAGGCAATTGCTTTGCTAACAACACTAACTGTCGATAACGATCTTGCCAATTATGATGCTTTGCAAATAACTCGGTTAAATTTTGCTGTGATAGCATAATATTGACCTATTTATGGTTGACTATTTTGTAAAAAATTTTCAGGAGTTTATATCGTTTAATATAAAACTACATCAATATTCCAATCGCACTTTGCAACTCTGAAATAAATTTATTCACATCTTGCTGATTATTATATGGCATTAATGATAGACGAATCGCACCATGGCAACCTAATTTATTCATTAAAGGCTGAGCACAAAGCTCACCAGTGCGGATGGCAATATTTTGTTCACTTAACAAAATAGCAATATCATTATGATGAATATTGTTGATATTAAACGTGATGATTGGGCTATTATCCACACTATAAAATTGAATATCGGTCAGTTGGTTTAATTGTGATTTAGTATAGAAAGCCAGCTGCTTTGTGTAGTTCTCTGCTTGCTTATTATCCCAACTTTTTAACCATTCAAGTACTGCGTTAAAGCCAAGAATGCCTGCAATATTGGGCGTGCCTGCTTCAAATTTATAGGGGAGATCTTCTTGAATAAAATCATCAAATGAGGCACTTTTTAGCATTTTACCACCACCATGCCAAACTGACATTTGCTCAAGTAAAACCTGCTTACCATATAAAACACCAAGACCCGTTGGTCCATACAATTTATGGGCAGAAAAAGCATAAAAATCGATATTTAATTGCTGAATATCAAGCGCATGGTGAACAATACCTTGAGCACCATCAACAACTAAAATGGCATTATGTTGATGAACAATGTGGCTAATTGTCGCTAAATCAGGGCAAAATCCAGTGACGTTTGACATTTGGGTAATGGCAACAATTTTGGTCTTTGCTGAAAGTAGCGATGATAATTCATCAATATCTGATGACCATTTTATGACTTTAGCACCTGTTTGCTTAGCAACAATTTGCCAAGGTAATAAATTGCTATGATGCTCTAACTCACTCACAATAATTTCATCATCAGGTTGTAGCAACGGGCGAGCATAGCTTTGCGCGATTAAATTAATTGATTCGGTTGCACCCCGTGTCCAGATAATTTCAGCACTGTTGTTGGCATGAATCAAATCTGCAACATTTTGCCTTGCCTTATCAATTGTTGTTGTGACTTGCAAAGCATCTTGGTACAAACTACGTTTTGCGGTGGCTGTATTTTGTGCATAATACGCAAGTGTTGCATCAATCATCACTTGTGGTTTAAGTGCAGTTGCAGCCGAATCCAGATATACGCTTTTACTATTAAGCGCAGGAAAATCTCTTCTAAATTGCTCAGGCACAAAATGCTTATTGGGTAAGTTCAAGTCCGGCAATACCATTCCAGTAACCATTACAATCCCGTTTATGTTCAATTTGTAGTGGATTTAATCCATCTTCATTAGCTTTGAACTGTTTGACAATATCGAGCGTTTCAAGACCAAGGGGTGAAATTCTAACAATATCCACTAATCCTTTCATCTCTTTGAGATTATTGCCCAAGTTATAACAATAACCACTTTGGGTCTGAATACCATTTAGCACAAATACTTTTTGCTGTTCTTGCGAAAACACTTCGCGCCCAACAGGATAGTTAATGCAACATGTTTCACATTTATCTTTAGGCTTGTCTTCTGATCGAGCGGTAAAACAACGCGCTGAATAAGCTAAAGGTAAATAACCATAACTGAATACTTCAACTTCAAAATTTCGCTTAATATTTAAATTTTCAAATTGATTAAGCACATTGGTTAACCACTCACGAGAAAGCTCAACCGGCATACACCAACGTACCATTCCTTGTTTTTGTAATAATTTTAAAGTTAACGCGTTATAACAGTTAATGGCAGGACCTGCAACAAACGGTAATTTATGCTCTTGCGCAATATTAATGGCAGCTAAATCATTTGCTTCTACTAAAAAATCACCATTATTGACCAATTGTCGTAAATCGTTTAATTCTGATGGTGCTTCAAGTAACGCTAGGGTTGAAAGTACCACTTGTTTACCCGATTTAGCAATTTCTTTTGCCAGTTCAAGCCAATTGGCAACTTTCATTTCACGACGTTTGGTGCAAACGGTTTCGCCCATATAAATAATATCCGCTTGACTATCTTTAGCGGCATAATAAAAAGCTTCTGTTTCAGTTTTAGGCCAATAATAGAGCACCGGTCCTAATGCGTATTTCATAGTTTTGCTCACAATATTTTTTATATCAGATCAATTAAATCATTAAGATAATACCTTATCACCTGTATGTATTGACAAAAAACAGAAGATATAAAAAGCGAAATATTACCTTAAAACATATATTTTTTAATTATTTATTTAGGTAGATAAATTACGTTATTGCCATTTACGGTGATAAGCACCTAATGTTGTCTGTGTCCCTTCTGAAACAGAACCAAGTGTATCCATCCAGCTTTTTTCCGCTTGGAATGACTCAGGATTGGCTTTATAACGATCAATGGCTTGGCGCCACACTTTTGTCACTTGCTCGACATAAGCAGGGCTACGTTGACGACCCTCAATTTTAACCGAGGCAATATTAGCAGCAAATAGCTCAGGTAATAGTTCAATTGTATTTAAGCTGGTTGGCTCTTCAATAGGATGGTAAAGCTCGTCGCCAACAAAATATCGCCCTTTACATAGCGTTGGATAACCTGCATTTTCGCCTTTTTTATGACAATCAATTAACACATTATTGAGTCGTGACTCAAGTCCTTTTTCGGTCTCTTCCCAGCGAACAAATTTAGCTGGCGAACAAGCCCCAACGGTATTGGGTGATTCACCAGTTAAATACGATGATAAATAACAGCGTCCTTCCGCCATAATGCACAAGCTACCGAAAGCAAATACTTCAAGCGGAACAGGAGAAACTTGAGATAATTGTTTGACTTGATGCATCGAAAGTACACGCGGTAACACAATACGATGTACTTGAAAGTTATTATGATAAAACTTAATTGATTCTTCATTAGTCGACGACGCTTGCACAGAAACATGGCGTTCAAGATCAGGGTACTTTTCAGCCGCATAATCAAGCATTGCCAGATCAGCAATAATTAACGCATCAGCACCTATATTAGCTGCGGTATCAACAGCGTGTTGCCAACGCTGAAAATTTTCAGGGTGGGCAAAGGTATTAATTGCAATATGTAACTTTTTACCGCGTTTATGTACATAATCAGAAGCTTCTAGCAATCGCTTCTCATTAAAATTTAAACCAGCAAAATGACGGGCATTAGTATCATCTTTCAAACCAATATAAACAGCATCAGCGCCATTATCAATGGCCACTTTTAGTGATGGTAAAGATCCTGCTGGACAAAGAAGTTCCATAATTATTCCTAACTTAAGTTTGGTCTTTTATACGCTGTGTATTATGCAATAATTCTGAAAGTAATGCGAATGGAAAGAGATAGTATTAGCTAAATAGCTAAAAACTTCGAATTAATGGCAAGTAATAACAAAAAATCCCATGATGCTGACACGATATATTTTGGTGGTTAAATATTGTATTTAATTAATTTTTTGATCAATTCCAACGACTTGATGACGAAATCGTACTCGTATCCATCTTCAATAAAAAAGGCGAACCAACTGTTATTGATACAGGTGAATATCCAAACCCAACACAACATTACCATAGGTCATGCGTCGGGCATTAATTATTGCAACATCATTGCAATTCACTACCAACAAAACCATTCATCACAGTGAGTGGTTTTGTTATTCCACAACGCAAGGTAAGCAATATTTTTATAAAAAAACAAACATCCCCAAAATCCAAGATAACCCCACTCATCAAACTTTACATAAAAAGGAGAAAAAAGGAGGCATTACGCCTCCTTGGATGGGATGAATCGCTTTGACGATTTTGGGTAAAATCACATTACACAATCAAAATAACAACGCTTTATTTCATTTGAAACAGCGACATACTTTGCATTGTCATAAAGGTATATTGTGCCGCTTGTAAATTGGCTTGCAGTAACGCATATTCTGAAATAGCATCGTACCAATCGACATCTTCAAGCTGGCTTATTTGAGTTTGAAATTCAATATCTAGTGTTTCACCTAGTGCGGTTAACCGATCGATTTCGGCTAATACCGAACCGCCCTCAGCCCTTACGGTCGAGATATTGCTAAACGAATTATCGATGCCATTGCGAGCTTTTGATAATCCAGTTCTAAATTCTTCAACGCTTTTTTCATTATCATAATCTAAGTCTGTTTTTAACGCTTCAAGCGCATAATCAATGCTTGCAAAAATATTACTTTCTGCAGGTGAACCATCAGCATTTTTGACATTTGCCCCAGTCATAAAGACTTTTATACCAGTAAAGCTTGCTGCGACTTCTCTTGAGTCATCAATAAATACATTTACTGATGTTGTTCCGCCGATGTAATTCACTTCTCCAGATTCGCTTACCACAAAAGGTGGTGTGTCATTTTTTTGACCGGCAAAAATATAGTTGCCATTGGTATCTTTTGAGTTAGCTAATGCGAGCAGTTGATCTTTTAAGCCTTGTAATTTATTGGCAAGATCAAGTCTGTTTTCTTCATTTAACGTTTCATTGGCTGCATAAACTAAAGTTTCTTGGATCGTTTGGATAACGGTATTTACTTCTGACAAGAGCGTATCTTGGCGACTTAGTGTTTTTTCGGTGCTTTCACGCGTAGCTTGATACTGTTGATTTTGTGCTTGGGCTTGTTTTAATATTAATGATTGTGATACGCCCATTGGATCATCAGAAGGCGTTAAAATCTTCTTGCCAGTGGCTAAATGTAAACCCGATTTTTGCCATTTGCTATTGGTGTTTAAAATACTTTGTAAATTTTTTTGATATAGCGAATTGGTGCTAAGGCGCATTTTTTATTCCTTTATCCTTTTATTATTTGGTTAAACCTAAAATGGTATCAAATAGTGTTGTGGCGGCATCAATCACTTTTGCATTGGCTTGGTAATACTGCATATAGACCTGCATTGAGATATATTCTTCTTCAATATTAACCCCAGATATTGATTGATTTTGTTCGTAAATTTGTTGGGTTATATTTTTTGTTGATTGTGCAGAAATTTTTGCTGTTTGGGTTTCACTGCCGATGTAACTAACTAACGTTGTGTAAGCACTTTTTAAGGTCGTTGTACCATTCACTAGTTTTTCATTTTGAATAGCTAATAATTTTGCTACATTACGGTTATCACCAGCACCGTTTTCATCATCATTAATACCTGTTGCCAGTTTATTCACATCTTTGACTAATAACTGTAATGATGAGGCAATATCAGCAACGGGTTTAATCATAAAAGAATCGCCTGCCATAGCATTACCATTTATCTCGATAGATAAGCCATCAAAAACCAATTTACCTTCTTCAATTTGAGGTGTGATTTGTTTGTGATCAGATAATCTTGTTACAACCCAATTGTTGCCATCGAATTCTATTTTATAATCCGAGGCTTTGACTTCGGTCACTGATGTAAACTCAATTTTAGCCGTGGCATTTCCTTGGTTTTTAGTGTTAGTTATACAACTTGGTTTGTTGTAATCAAATAGTTTTTCGCCCTGATTACCATGAATATCCACTCCTGACATATGCACTTCATTAAAACGTTCCGCTAAATTGAGAGCAATTAATCCCAGTTGATTACGCGATTCAGTTAGTGGGCCATCACGAAACGTTAATAGTCCATTTAATGAGCCTGATGTGATGTTCTGACTAGTCAGTTCTTGAGTTGCGCCAGAAGGGTGTGTATAAATAATGGTATTGAGTGCTGGATCATCTGCCGAAGGTTGTACGGTTAATACGTTAGCACATGAGCCTTGCACTAAATTTAAACCATTTTCTAACGACAAATTATATTGCCCATTTTGCTCTGTGACGGTAATACCAATGATTTCACTTAAATCATTAACCAGTTGATCTCGTTGATCAAGTAATGCATTGGGTTCATTACCGCCATCTACTGTCTGTAGTTTTGATATTTTTTGGTTGAGTTCGGCAATTTGCTGAATGTAAGCATTAACTTTGTCGACATTCGTGTTTAATTCGGTATTAATATTGGCGATTTGATTTTTTAAATTTGTTTCTGTTTTATTAAATTGATTTGTTAACGAAGTAAGATCACTAATAACCGTTTGTTTTGTTGAAGCATCGCCAGCATTTGAAGCTAACTTATTTAAGCTGGCAAAAAGGTTGTTAAGTTGTGATGAAACGCTGTTATCGTTTTCTGCCAGTAGGTTATCGACTTTTGATAATTCGTTATAATACGTTTTAATAGCGCCATTTTGTGATTGTGATTGACGCAGTTGCCCGACCACAAAATGGTTAAAGGCACGATTCACTGATGAGACAGTAACACCATTACCCACAAAACCAAAACTATGTTGAGTGCCATTGGCTTGGCTTAAAACTTGTTGCTGGCGATTGTAGCCTTTTGTATGAGCATTACTGATATTATTGCTAATTACATTAAGCATATTTTGTGCTGCATTCAATCCACTAATACCTGTATTCATTAATGAATTCGCCATAAAAATCCCCTCAATATCGTTTTAGTTAATAACATCACTTAAAAATAAGTTATTTTTTATATCGGCTTAAATTCTCAAAAATTTAATTATTTTTACGAGTATTTCGAAAAATTTTTAAATAATGTCATTTCTATTTTTAAAAATGGTTGTTATTCTGGTTTTAGCTGTTGTGATTGCCTTAAAAAATCGATACCAGTCATGTTATTTTCTTCTTCAATATACTGTTGTGCAGTTTTATTTAAAATTAAGATACTGATACGTCGGTTGGCATCTTTGCTGTAGTTAGGATTGTTTAAACTAACGGTATCGGCTAAGGCTATAATACGAATAATTTTGTTGGAATCTAACCCTCCGACAATGAGTTCCCTCCTTGAGGCGTTAGCTCTATCTGCTGATAATTCCCAGTTACTGTAGCCACGATCACCCGTTGTGTATTGGCGTTCATCGGTATGACCAGACAAAGTGATTTTATTAGGTAATGAATTTAAAATCGGCGCTAAAGCATGTAAAATTTCTTGCATATCGGGATCAATCGTTGTGCTACCAACGTCAAACATAGGTTTATCGTCAGAGGCTAAAATTTGAATTCGTAATCCCATTTGAGTTAATTCAACAATCAAATTCGGTGCTAACTTTTTTAAGCGAGGGTCGATTTCAAACATTTCAAAGATTTTTTTTGCTGTTTCGATTAGCTGTATTTTTTCAAGTTGTTGTTTTTCTAATTCATTGTGTAATGAGTTTGAAACACTGTTTTTTTCTTCACCTATTTGTTGGCTTACATCATCGCCACCACCGGGAATAGGACTTTCACTATCACTAATATTCTTCCCACCATTTTGACCAAGGATTAATGGTGTTCTAAAATATTCGGCAATACCTTTTAATTCTTGTGGTGTAGATGTCGAAATCAGCCACATAACTAAAAATAAAGCCATCATTGCCGTCATAAAGTCGGCATAAGCAATTTTCCAAGAACCACCATGATGACCACCGCCATGACCTGATTTTTTCTTAATAATTATTCTTACAGATTTATCTTTCATTACTGATTATTTTCGTTTTTATTGAGATTTTTATCTTTAATTTCTTGGATATATTTTTCCAATTCAAAGAATGATGGTCTTTCATGAGAAAATAGCGTTTTTCGTCCAAATTCAATACAAATTTGCGGTGAATAATCATGCATACTGGCAATAAGTATCACTTTTGTACACTCTAGGATTTTGACCATATCAGCATTTCTTTGCTTTAATAAGGCGGCTAGTGGCGAAACAAATCCATAAGCAAGTAAGATCCCTAAAAAAGTTCCGACCATCGCATGGGCAATAAGCTCTCCAAGTTCACTTGCTGGCCTATCCGCTTGCGCAAGTGTATTTATAACGCCCATTACAGCTGCAACAATCCCAAACGCCGGTAAGCCATCACCAATTCCCGAAATAGCATCAACAGGCTTTTCAAGTTCATGGACGAATGTTTCAATTTCTTCACTCATTAGTGTTTCAATTTCAAATACATCCATATTGCCACTAATCATCAGTCGTAAGTAATCAGTAATAAAATCGCAGATTCTCGGATTAGCTAAAATTAATGGATACTGTTTAAACAATTCACTTTCCTGCGGATTATCAATATCTGCTTCAATAGATAACCCTCCACTTTGGCGGATCTTTGTCAAAATGCTATACATTAAATTGATCAGTGTTAGATACAGGTTTTTATTATATTTAGATGTTTTAAATAATTGCCCTAACGCTTTGAGTGTGGCTTTTATTGTTTTTTGTTCATTACTGACAATAAAAGCACCAATAGCAGCACCACCAATAATTAACAATTCAAGTGGTTGAAACAGCACGGCTAAATAACCGCCACTTAGTACATAACCCAGTAGTGCAGAGGCGATAACGACAATATACCCTATAATTATTAGCATTGACTTTCTTCTTTATCTATAAAATAACAGTTAAATTGATTTACTATTTTTAATATTTATTCAAGCAGTTATCTGGTGTGAAACTGATGAGTTTAAATGACTTTGTTTTGATAATACTTTCAGGCATTTTTCGTCATTTTCTTTTTTGGTTTTATTATTCTTATCTGCTCTTGACGGCGGTTGACATAAACTGCATGTAAACGTATTTTGTGGGTGATAAGCGTGCGTAATAAAAAGCCCACCACATACCGTACAACATGATTGTTGCATGATATTTTTTTCGACAAATTTGACTAAAATCCAAGCTCTGGTTAAGCCTAAAATAGGTTCATCTTTATGTGAAACTTGGCATTGTTCTAAATAAAGTTGATAGGCTTTTAAGATCGTTTGAATGCCTGACTTTAAGCCATTTCTAACTAAAAAAGAGTAAGCATTATAGAAAATGCTAGCATGAATATTCGGTTCCCATGTCATAAACCATGAGGTTGAAAAAGGCAATAAACCTTTAGGTGGTGGACAACCTTGAATCTCTTTATAAAGTTTTATTAATTTATTTCGACTCAAATTAGTTTCACTTTCCAACATTTGGATTCTTCCACCAAGAGAAATTAATTTGATAGCAAGTTGGGTTTCTTGATATTTCTGAATAATACTTGTACCTGTCATGTTAGTTCCTTAGCTATTTATTGATTGAATCTAATAGCAAACTTGATAAAAGAATGCCTGTATGCATCTGTTTTATATCTCTAACGCGGGATTCTTCTGTTAGTTTTTTCATCATTTCTGCATTTTCAAATCGTAGTCGAAATATTAATTGATTTGTTTCTGATAAAACCAACATTTGAGAGGTACTTAAACCGCTAAGTATATCTGCCGTTTCTTCATCAATTCCCAATCGATACATTGCCATCACTTTATCTTTTTCAATCATTTTCTGACTTAACAGTAAAGTTGACAGATTCAAATGATGTATACACTTAAGAACATCGTCATCTAATATATTGCCCAATTTAGTCACCAATTTATCTTTATTATTTTTCGTGTAAAAAAACGAAAAACAGGTAAAATTAAAAAAGAAATTATTTTTTTTCGCTTAAAATTACATTTTTAAATTGAAAAGGTCAATAAAAAAATCATTTCAATTTATTTTCGATTGATTACACTTTATTTAATTTCTTTTTTTATTGTTTCTAAAAAGTAACCTTACTTTGTATTCTTTTTATTGCTTGGCTATGCAATTGGCTCACTCTTGATTCACTAATATTCATTACATTACCGATCTCTTTTAAATTGAGATCTTCTTGGTAATAAAGTGATAAAACAAGTTTTTCCTTTTCTGGTAAGTTTTCAATTTGGCGGATAATGGTATTACGAATTTCCTCATCTATTATGGTCAAAAAAGGATTATTATCTTCTTCATATTCAATAATGGAATCAATGTTATCACCCAATTTCTTATGAATTTCATCGTATGAGCATATTTGGCTAGTATTTGAATCTAATAAAATTTTGTGGTATTCACTAATAGGCAATTGTAAATATTGGGCAATTTGCTCATCATTAGGTGGTGTACCTAACTTCTGTTCTAATTCATTCATTGCAGTTGTGACATCTTTTATTTTTTTTCGAGTTTGCCTTGGTAACCAATCACGGCTGCGTAGTTCATCAAGCATGGCGCCTTTAATTCTTGGTATGGCAAAGGTGGCAAACGTATTACCTTGAGAGATGTCATAACGTTTTATTGAGTCTAATAAACCGATATAGCCAACTTGTAATAAATCATCAAGTTCAACCGTTGCAGGTAAACGAACCGCTAATTTTAACGCTTCATTGCGAACCAAATGAATATATTGTTTCCAATCGATTTGGTTTATTACACCCTGTGAGTTATATAAGCTATTATCCATTTTTTGAACCAATGCTATAAAAATGCT
The DNA here is from genome assembly GCF_057063545.1 of Gilliamella sp. X-23. Lineage (NCBI taxonomy): Bacteria > Pseudomonadati > Pseudomonadota > Gammaproteobacteria > Orbales > Orbaceae > Gilliamella > Gilliamella sp. X-23. The sequence goes on along the minus strand of NZ_JBXSQG010000007.1, from coordinate 62,658 downwards.
TCACAGTATTATGACGATAGTTGGTGAATTTAATGGGCAGAATAACGGGATAAAAAATAGTTAATTATCATTATTAGCCATAACGGCATTATAAAAATACCGTTATAGCTATATGACAAAGGTAGAATGATCAAAAATAGATAATCAGAATTATTGTAATAAAGAAAGTACTGATTGTGGTACTTGGTTAGCTTGTGCTAATACAGATGTACCTGCTTGTTGTAAAATTTGACCACGAGTCATGTTTGATACTTCTGTTGCATAATCCGCATCTTCAATACGGCTACGTGCAGAACTTAGGTTATTTACAGTATTGTTAATGTTGGTTACTGTTGATTCGAAACGGTTTTGCACCGCACCAAGTTGTCCTCGTAATGCATCAATTTTTGATAATGCAGCATCAATTGTTTTTAATGGATCTGCTGTTGGTGAACTTGATACATTAAATGCATTTAAACCAAGTTCAGTGCTATCAATTTTTTTCAAATTGATTTCAATGGTTTCGCCGTCGTTTGCGCCTACTTGAATTTTAAGGGTTTTATCTTCAGATAATACTTTAGAACCATTGAAATCAGTTTGTTTAGAAACACGATCGATTTCATCTAAACGTTGATCGATTTCGTTTTGAATTGATACTAGATCGCTTTCAGAGTTAGTGCCATTTGCTGCTTGAACGGTTAATTCACGAATACGTTGTACGTTGTTGTTGATTTCGTTTAATGCACCTTCTGTTGTTTGTGCAAGTGAAATACCATCATTTGCATTACGAGCAGCTTGCGTTAACCCTTTGATGTTTGATGAAAAACGGTTAGCGATTGCTTGACCTGCTGCATCGTCTTTTGCGCTGTTAATACGCATACCTGATGAAAGGCGCTCGATAGATGTGCTAAGAACGCTTTGAGAATTGTTTAGGTTGTTTTTTGCCATTAAAGACATTGTATTAGTATTAATTACTTGTGCCATTTTTATCTCCGATAATATAAACATTAAAATCAACTAGATATTGAAATTTGTTTCAACATTTTTGCTGATGAATAACTTATCGGTAGAAAAATTAGGAACTTTAATATTTTTAATGATTATATTTTAAAAAATAAAGCCATTTAGTAAAAATAAAACAATTATATTCAAATAAATCATTTGATTATAAATTTTATTAATTAATTTTTTAATAATTGTTTTTGCGCAAAAAATAGTAACTTTATTGCTTATTAAATAAATATTGAAATGATAACTAAACTTTTAGCAAGGTTAGCCGATATACAAACTATTAAATAATTTGTTATAGGCAGACTAAATCATGGCAATGAGCGCATTAGGAATAGGTTCGGGAATCGATCTTGGTGAAATTTTAAAGCAATTAGAAGCGGCTGAAAAAACACGCTTAACACCCATTACCACACAACAAAAAGCGATTAATGCAAAAATTAGTGGTTTTGGTAAATTAAAAAGTGCATTGACAACATTTAATACAGCAACGGCAAAACTTCAAAAAAAAGAGTTATTTCAAAGCCGTATAGCGACAGGTAATAACGATTATTTTTCAGTAAAGACAAATAGCAAAGCGGTTTTAGGCGATTATGCTGTGACGGTTGATCAATTGGCGACATCGCATAGTGTTTCAACATCGGTAATCAACGACAAAAATGCGCCATTAGGTAATGATAATGAAACACGAACCATCACTATTGAACAGGCGAATGGTGACAAGCTTAATGTAACGTTATCTAAAGATGAAACATCGTTAGAAGCAATAGCTAACGCCATTAATAATGCCGAAGTGATTAATGAGGATGGCAAAAAAATCCCTTCAACAATGAATGCCGCTGTTGTTCGTTCTGGATCAGATAATTACCAATTAGTGATTACCTCGAAAGAAACGGGTGAAAAGCAAACCATTACATCAATTTCGTCAGACGATGATAAATTAAATAATATCATTGGATTTGATATTAATCAGCCTAGTAATAGTCATATGACTGAAGTGGCAAAAGCGCAAGATGCTAAATTGACGTTTAATGGTATTGCCATCACAAGTAGTTCTAATACCGTCAAAGAGGTTGTTGCCGGTGTTGATATAACATTAAAAGCAACCACAACAACCAGCCAAAACCTTACCATAAGTGCAGATAACGAAAAGGCAGAAGAGGCCATTAAAGAATGGGTTGAAGCCTTTAATCAACTGCAAACAACCATGTCAACGCTAACCAAATTCACCGCAGGAGAGACTAACTCTAACGAATTAAACAGTAGTAATGGCCCTTTGATTGGTGATTCAACGCTACGTAATATTGACCAGAGTATTCGTTCAATCTTTGCCAAAGGACAAGCGGGCGAGTTTTCAGTATTGTCGCAAATTGGTATTACCATGGATAAAAGTGGTCAGCTAACGGTCAAAGAAAATGAGCTAAAAAAGGCACTTAATGAAAATAGTGACGCTGTTGCAACATTATTTATTGGTGATGGTAAAACGACGGGGATAGCTAATGAGGTTTTTACCAAAGTGAGTGGATTTATTGATAGCGATGGCATGATTGATTCGGCAACCAATGGCTTAAATTCTACGTTAAAGTCATTAGATAAACGTCATGAACAAGTAAGTAGCTCTATTGAGCAAACTGTTGAACGTTACCGAGTTCAATTTACTAAATTAGATATCTTAATTAACTCATTAGATAGTATGAGTAATTATTTAACAACACAATTTGACATGATGGCAAACTTAAAAAAATAGAGGGGAATGATGTATCAGTTAGGTTCTAAAGCCTATGAGCAAGTAAATTTAGAAACACGTGTTAGCCAAGCTTCGCCCCATCAATTGATTGTATTATTATTTGATGGTGCATTACAGGCAATTCGCTTAGCGAGCTTATATCTTCAAAAAGGTAATATTGCTGGTAAAGGCACAGCAATTTCTAAAGCAATTAACATTGTTGATAATGGTCTTAAAGGCTGTTTAGATTTAGAAAAGGGGGGGGAAATCGCAGAAAATTTAGATCGTCTTTATCACTATATTAGTCAACAGTTAGTTTTAGCCAATTTACATAACGATAAAGAAAAACTGCAATCTTGTTACGATTTGTTAAACAATATTGCCGAATCTTGGCGAGAAATTGCAAAATAAAAAAGGGTGATTATGAAAGGAAGTAAATTATTAGAACAATACGAACAATTTAATTATGTTGTTGAACAAATGTTGATTAACGCAAGGGATGAAAACTGGGATTTATTGTTGAGTTGGCAAAATAAATATCTTCAATTATCAAAAGGTATTATGCTGGTCGATGATTTTACAGCAATTGAAAACATGCCCTTGAAACATCAAGATATTGTGCGAATGTATATAAAAAACATACTTAGTTATCAACAACAATTAACCCAATTGATTATGACACGTCATTCACAGCTTCGAGAGTGGATTGGTAAACATGTCGATCATCAAAATAAAATCGATAACTATCAAAAAATAGCCAACTTAATGTAACAATGTAAGTTTGTGGATTGCTTGGCTTGAACCCTGTAAATTATATTAGGTTCAAGCTAAGGTTTCTGTTCAATGACTTCAATTAATACGTAATTAATTTTTAGCATCCGTATTATTAATACGAGTGAGTTCAATTAATTAGACATTCATATTCATAATTTCTTGATAAGCTGCAACCAGTTTATTGCGTACTTGAATACCAAACTGCAATGAAACCGATGATTTTTGCATATTAACCATTACCTCATTTAATGAAACATCCGCATCGCCCATTTCAAATGCTTTGGATTGCTGGTTTGCTTGTATTTGCAGTTGGCTGATCTTGTCTAAAGCCGTTTTTAGTTCTGAACCAAAGCTTGTGTTATCCGCAACATGCGTTTTTTTTGAAGTGGATGCCGATTGATTTAAATGTGTTAGCTCAACTGAATTTAACATATTGATTGTATTCATTTTGATAGTTGTTTCTTTTGTTTTTTGTCAATGTATTGTTAAATTTATCATAAAAATAAAAAAGCAAAGAGGTTAAGTAAGGGAAAAACTGCACGCTTTTCTCGCCATTGAATTTTTTAAATACATGGATAATAACCACCGAGTTAATCTAAATAGTTTAGAATTAGGATGTCTATGACTAGTCAAACAGTCAATAACAAAGGTGAATCACTATTCAATAAGTTACCCTTTGCAAATCAGTTAAAACAAAACACAAAAATGGCATTGTTAATTGCTGGTGTCATTATGATAGCGATGATTAGTTTTATCTATTTATGGGCTAAAGATGAATCATATAGTGTTTTATTCAGTAATTTAAGTGATAAAGATGGTGGCGAAATTATTAGTCAGCTTGATAAGATGAATATTCCTTATCAATTTTCTGCTTCTGGCTCAGCTATCTTAATTCCACAAGACAAAGTTTATGACACGCGTTTACGTATTGCACAACAGGGATTACCTAAAGGCGGATCAGTCGGTTTTGAATTGCTTGATAAAGAAAGCTTTGGTATGAGCCAATTCAATGAACAAATCAATTATCAGCGAGCATTAGAAGGCGAATTATCCCGAACAATATCTATTATCAGTAGTATTGATGATGCGAGAGTGCACTTAGCAATGCCTAAACCGTCGTTATTTGTTCGCGAGCGAAAATTTCCCTCAGCTTCGGTCGCATTAACATTACTACCAGGGCGAACTTTATCACAAGGCCAAATCGATGCCATTATTCACTTAATTTCAAGTAGTGTGCCAGAATTACAAGCAGATAAAGTAACCATTATTGATCAGCATGGTCACCTATTAACCGGAGAAGGCTACCGAGATAGAAATACCAATGTGGCTCAACTCGAATTTAGTGAGCGGATTGAAAACAGTATTCGTCAGCGAGTAGAAAAAATTATCACACCTATTTTAGGTAAAAATAATGTTAAAGTACAAGTCAATGCCGATGTCGACTTTAGCCGACAAGAATCGACATCAGAAACTTATGATCCTAATAGTGATATTGCGAATCAAACAATTCGTAGTAAGCAACAAATGGAAAACCATCAATCAACTAAAAGCTACGGTATTGGCGGAGTGCCTGGTGCACTATCTAATCAACCTGTACCGACATCTAGCGCACCCATTGATGAAAACGAAACAAAAACCGCATCGACTGAAAAGGCAGATAAACAACAGCCTTACAATTTACAATCAAATAATACTGTGAACTTTGAAGTAAACCGACAAGTTATACACAGTAAAATACCTGAAGGACGAATTAAACGCTTATCTGTCGCTGTTTTGGTGAATTATAAATTTGTCACAATCGAGCCAGATAATGCAGAGTCTGAATCTGACGACAACAAACGACCAGCCAGCACTGAGCAGTGGGTAAAGCTAGATAATGATGAACTTAAAAATATTGAACTATTAGCCCGCCAAGCAATGGGATTTTCGGATTTGCGAGGTGATTCACTCACTGTCGCCAACTTAAAATTTACCGATCAAGAATTGGACGAAAGCAACGGCTTAGCGTTTTGGCAAACTCATGAGTTTTTCGAAGGGGTTAAAACTGCTGGTAAGTACTTGATTTACATTTTAGTTATCTGGTTCTTGTGGCGCAAAGTGTTCCATTCACTGTGGATAAAAGTACAACGGCAGTACCACATTTTTAGTGATAAAACCACTAATGCATCAACTAGTGTTGAAGAAAAATTAGATTATAAAGCGCACAGCAAGCAGCAACAAAAAATATTTGAAGATAACATGCAGCAACAGCAATACATCCGCAAAATTGTCGAAAAAGATCCTCGTGTTATGGCATTGATAATTCGTGGTTGGATGAGTAAGGAGGACACAGAAAAATGAATTTAAGTGAATCTCAAAAAGCCGCCACAGTATTAATGGTATTAGGCGAAGAACTTGCCGCAAAAGTGATGCAGTATTTAAGTTCGAAAGAAGTACAACAAATTAGTAGCGCAATGATGTCGTTGCCCCAATTGTCTCAAGAACAGTTGAAAAATATACTTAATGAGTGCCAAGGCACGCTTGATGATTGTGCTACCTTAAATACCGATACCGATGGATATTTACGTTCAATACTTGAAAAATCCATTGGTAGCGAAAAAACCGAACGCTTACTTGATGATCTATTAAATACTGATCGCGAAGAAGCAACGGATGGTCTTGAAATGCTAAACTTTGTTGATGCCGCACGAGCGGTTGATCTTGTTAAAAAAGAGCACCCACAAATTATTGCAACGATATTGGTACATTTAAACCGTGATCTAGCGGCCGAAATTCTCAACCTATTTGATGACGAATTACGTAATGATGTTATGTTGCGAATTGCCACTTTTGGAGGTGTTGAGCCATCGGCACTTAAAGTCTTGTCGGCGTCATTATCAACGTTATTACATGGTCAAAATATCAAATTGAATAATATGGGTGGAATCCGCACAGCGGCTGAAATTATTAACTTAATGAAATCGCAACAAGAAGAGTTGGTTATCAGTGCATTACGTGATTATGATGGCGAACTTGCACAGAAAATTATTGATGAAATGTTCTTGTTTGAAAATCTTGTTGAAGTTGATGATAGAAGTATCCAACGTCTACTTAAAGAAGTCGATAATGAAGTATTAATCATTGCATTAAAAGGCGCATCGACGGCACTACGTGACAAACTATTAAGCAACATGTCCCAACGTGCTGCGTCGATTTTACGCGAAGATCTTGAAAATAGACCACCAGTGCGCTTATCACAAGTTGAAACAGAGCAGAAGAAAATTTTGGTTATTGCGCGTCGATTAGCAGAAAGTGGCGAAATGATTTTAACTAGTGGTGATGATGAATACGTATAACCAACCGGATGGATTAAACTGGAAACCGCTAGACTTTCGTGACTTGGCTGCAAGTACGCTAGCAAACCAGAGCGAAAGTAACGAAATAGTACAGACCGAGGTTAACGAATCACAGCCTGATCTTGAACCTGAGTTGGATTCACAACCAGAACTAAACACCGTAAGCTCAGAGCTTGCTGAAACTCAACAAACATTGGAACAACTAAAGCAAGAAGTTGAAGCACAAGCCTATCAGGAGGGGTTTAATTTAGGTCGTGAAGCAGGTTTTGAGGAAGGCAAACGAGCGGGCTATGAACAAGGGTATCTTCTTGGGCAACAAGAAGGGCGAAAGCAAATTGAACAACAACTTAATGATGAAAAATGCAAAGCTGTTCATGCTATCACCAATTTAATCAGTAATTTTCAGCAATCAATTAATGATATTGATGAGTTAATCGTACCTAAATTATTTGATTTAGCGTTAATTGCTGCACAAAAAACAGTAGGCAGTATTGCTAAAGTAAAACAAAAACAGTTAATTCATACGATACAAACATTAGTTGAACAGTGTTCAATTTTGTCCGAACCTATGTCGTTACACCTTAACCCAACCGATTTACAATGGTTAGAACCCATGCTAAATGAAGAAAACCAACAATATCGCTGGCAACTTATTGCTGACCCCAATATTGAAATAGGGGGGTGCAAAATTTTGACTAATACCAATGAAATCGATGCTAGTGTCAATAACCATTGGCAAATTATGTCTGACTGTTTACAAAGGGATAATCATTAACGTGAAATACTCCTCTTCATGGTCGGATAAAATTAACCAAGCAACACAGAAGCTTGAGTCCTTATCTTTAATTCGCCAATATGGACGTTTAGTCAAAGCATCTGGATTAGTTCTTGAAGCGATAGGATTAAAATTACCATTAGGATCTAACTGCTTGGTCGAACGGCAAACAGAAGGGCGAATTGAGCCTGTTGAATGTGAAGTAGTTGGTTTTAACGACCAAACGCTTTATTTAATGCCCTTTGAATCAACGGACGGCATTTTATTAGGCGCACGAGTTTACACCGAACAATATGATCTAACACACTTTAGCCATAAAGTATTGCCTGTAGGCATGGGGTTATTAGGGCGAGTGGTTGATGCCATGGGTAAACCACTAGATGGCAAACCACTACCAGAACATATTGAACATGCAGGGTTAGCCAGCAAATCACTTAATCCATTGCAACGCACACCGATTCACCAAGTATTAGATGTTGGTGTAAGAGCGATAAATGCTTTGTTAACCATAGGGCAAGGGCAACGGATGGGGTTATTTGCCGGATCGGGCGTGGGTAAAAGTGTTTTACTTGGTATGATGGCGCGTTACACACAGGCAGACATTATCGTCGTTGGCTTGATTGGTGAACGGGGGCGAGAAGTGAAAGACTTTATCGAAAATATTTTAGGCGAAGAAGGCTTAGCCCGAGCTGTTGTTGTTGCTGCTCCTGCCGATGTATCTCCTTTATTGCGCTTACAAGGCGCAGCCTATGCTACTAGAATTGCCGAAAGCTTTCGTGATCAAGGTTTTAACGTTTTATTGATTATGGACTCATTAACACGTTATGCAATGGCACAACGAGAAATCGCCTTAGCAATCGGCGAGCCTCCAGCAACTAAAGGCTATCCACCCTCAGTATTTGCAAAATTGCCTGCGCTCGTTGAAAGAGCCGGCAATGATGATAGCGGCAAAGGCGCTATTACTGCCTTTTACACTGTATTGACTGAAGGTGACGATCAACAAGATCCGATTGCCGATTCTGCTCGCGCCATTTTAGATGGGCATATTGTATTATCACGAGCACTTGCCGAGTCAGGACACTATCCGGCCATTGATATTGAAGCCTCAATTAGTCGAGTAATGACTGAACTTACTGCACCAGAAGACGAAAAAAAATCGCGATTATTTAAACAACTGTTTTCAAGCTTTCAACGAAACCGCGATTTAATCAATGTTGGTGCTTATGTAGCAGGTACTGATCCATTATTGGATAAAGCGATAACCCTATACCCCACTATGCAAAAATTTTTACAACAAGGTATTGACGAACACTGCAGTTACCAAGATGCCTATCAACAATTAGCGGCCATTGTTGAACCGCAATTAGCTCGTTAGGAACACTGCGCAATGAATAAAAATTCATCAAAAATTGCTTTTACCACATTAAAAAAACTGGCACAAAAGTCGGTCGACGATTACTTAATAAAGCTCAAAAAAGCGAATGAAAATCAGCAAAATGCACAATCACAACTTAATGTCTTAACTAATTATTATGCTGAATATCAACAAAAATTAAACTCAGCCTTATCTGAAGGTATAAAAGGCAGTGAGTTAAACAATTTTACATTGTTTATTGCTTCTATTGAGCAAGGAATCGAACAACAAAAAAAGTTGTTGTTATCGTTAGATATCAAACAAAAGCAAATTATAAAAAATCTTAATCAATCACAAAAGAGCTTAAACACTTATAGCACTTTACTAAATAAACAGCATAACCAGTATTTACGTCAACAAAATCGTTTACAACAAAAACTGACAGATGAATTTGCACAGCTACAATTAGCAAGGAGAATATTAAATGAATATTAATCTGATTAATGATTTGAACCTGACCTCTTCACGTCAGTCAGAACTTGTTGAAACAGATGTGATGGCTAACGATAATGATGGCTTTCAACAATTATTGCGACTCAGTGAAAATCAAACAGAACAAGGCAAACAAACCCTTAACACAAAATTAGGTAGAACTGATGATGCACACGAAGAAAACGGCAACGATGTCGATATAGTTATCACAGCTATTCACCCTTTTAATATAGCAACGCCAGAACAAACAAATTTAGCTTTGATTGGTGGTGCACAACATAGCGATACATCAATCGAACAAACTCCATTGGTAACGACCGATTTACATAGTGATTTATTGGATAATTTATTACCAGAAAAACCAATCAATGAGCAGGCAACCCAGTTACTTTCTTCTATTTATGACAGCGAAAACTTAATTAATAACGTAACCTCGCAAAACGACGTTATATCATTAACAAATAAAAAAGAAGCAAAATCGGGACTTGCTCATCAACAAGTATCAACAATTGACGATGACATTAATTTTAATGCAAATCCAACAAGCCATAAGCAATATGCTAATAATATGATGCACAAAATGGCGACTTTTCAAAGTCAATTTATTACCACTAATCGCAATAAAGATGCCATCATGAACACAAATCAAGACTCATTTTTGACAAATAATACCAATAATGGACAAAGCCTGTTATTATCGCCAACGCATGCGAGTACAACATTAGCTACAACGTCAATACACTTGCCAACGCAAGTAAATATCACACAATGGCAAACATCATTAGCTGAACAAATTATTATGTTTAACCGCCAAAGCATTCAAACTGCCGAAATAAAATTACATCCACAAGAATTAGGTGCATTGCACATTAAACTTGAAATGAATGATGATAAAATGAACCTCCACATGATGGCAGCTCATCATGTTGTTAAAGGTATGTTAGAATCAGCATTGCCTTTTTTAAAGGTATCATTAGAAGATCAAGGCATCACACTAGAACAAGCTAATATTGGTGATTTTTCAATGATGAACGATTCGCAGCAATCAGCCATGCACCAACAATCCCAAAATAACCAATCACAGAAGGTGATATCGCTTGATGCAACCGATGAGCATATGGAACCAATCTTATTAGAACATCGCTCACTTAGATCAGGGCTTAGTATTCTTGCTTAACGATTAAAATCGTTATTTATTGGTCAATTTTTAAATCTAAATAAAGTAAAGCGCTTAAATAGGTGATGTTTTATTGCCTATTCTTCAAATCGATTTTAAAAATATGATCTATCATTCTTGCCACTATAGCAACTAAATGGATTATAGATCCTTTAAAATATTATAGAGACAAGAATAAATATGCCAACAACAAAAAAAAAATCAAGTATTGTAAATTTAGTTCTTATTCTTATTACGCTATTAGCGATAGGCGTCGCAGCTTATTTATGGTTTCAAAATAGTTCACAAAACACAACTAAAGAGCCTGAAGAGCCCGAAGTCACATCCCCTGTATTTATAACATTAAAACCATTTACTATTTCATTACCCGCTTCGGAAGAACATCTAGACATCAACAAAACCCTTTATATTGGTGTCGTTTTGCGCGTAGCGAATGAAAATCAAAAAACAGTACTATTAGATTATTTACCCGAAGTAAGAAATAACGTTCTGCTTTTAACTTCAAAACAGTATGTTAATACTCTGAAGCAAGAAATAGGTAAAATTGATTTACAAGAACAGATAAAAAATGCCTTATCACGACAATATAATGCAAAGCATTTTGTAAAGATTGATGAAGTGCTATTTACTGATTTTATTATACGGTGATTAACATGTCTGATAAGCATGAATCAACAGCGAGTGTTGATGAGTATGATAACAAGGAACAAATCTTAGATTATTCATCAACAACAAAAGAAAATCCTAAAAAGAATTCAAATTTTGATTCTTCATTTAATGTACCTACATTGGAAAAATCTCCCGATGTAAAACCTTATGATCTATCTGTCAAACATCGCTTTATTCCTGAGCGTTTAACTGCGTTAGAAATCATTAATGAACGTTTTGCTCGGCAATTTCGAATTGGTTTATTTAACCGATTACGCCGCAATACCGACGTGATTGCTTCACCCATTGAGCCGCTTACGTTTAAAGATTTTTCGGATATGTCATCGGCAACTTATTTAAATCTCGTGCACCTTAACCCATTAAGAGGCACAAGCTTGTTTTCATTTTCGCCAGAATTGGTTTTTATTATTGTGGATTCTTTATTTGGTGGTGATGGGCATTCAACTCAAATCGAAACAGAAGGGCGAGAATTTACCCACACTGAACAACAGATCATTAAAAAAGTCTTAGAATTAGCATTAATCATTTACCAAAAATCATGGGTGGATGTCTATGCGATTGAAACCGAATATGTTCGATCTGAAATACAAAGTAAATTTACCAATATTACTAATTCACCTGATGATATTGTCTTAACAAGTAACTTTAAAGTCGAAGTTGGTAATAGCAAAGCAACCTTCTGCGTTTGTATTCCTTATTCTATGGTCGAACCCATCAAAGAGCTTCTTATCAAGCCGCCGATTGAGCAACAAACTTATCAAGATGATAAAGTTTGGATGAGCTCACTAACCAGCGGAATCAAGCAATCAGAGGTCGAATTAGTGGCTAATTTTGCCACTATTCATACAACCGTAGATAAATTATTAGCCCTAAAGACCAATGATGTCTTAATGATCGAAAAACCTACAAATCTTGATGTTACTGTAGGTGGAGTGCCGATAGTAACAGGACATTATGGTAAAACGAACAAACAATATGCAATTCAAGTCGAACAGGTCATTAACCCTGTATTAGAGCAATTGAATGAAGGAGTTTTTAATGACTGATATCAAACAAAATAGTGACGACAAACAATCTACTAGCCTAAATAGCGACGAACTTATTGCCCAAAACGCTATTTTTGAAACGCTATCGCCACAACAAACAGAAGATAAAAAAAACGATATTAACCTGATTCTTGATATCCCCGTAAATTTGAGCGTTGAACTAGGCCGAACAAAAATGGCCATTAAAGATTTATTAAATTTAACGCAAGGATCGGTTATTGCCTTAGATGGTCAGGTTGGTGAGCCATTAGATATATTAATTAACGGCTACTTAATTGCTCAGGGCGAAATTGTGGTTGTTGCTGATAATTATGGTGTACGCATTACCGACATTATTACTCCAGCAGAACGTGTAAGAAGATTGAGTCGCTAATGGCAATCGAACCCCCCCATTTAGCTCAACCTGTAATTGGTGCAACCAGCACCAACACTTTATCGTCTCCTTCTTCTGAATTGAATATTTATACTGAAGTGGGGACATCCATGGGGCTAATGCTCATTGTTGTCATCGGTTTTATATTGTTGCTAGCTTGGTTAGCTAAACGAATGGGTTGGAAAAAAAAGACCCATCAATGGATCGATGTCAAAGCCACATACAACATTACGCCAAAAGAACGCATTATAGTGGTTCACGTTGATAACCAGCTATTAGTGGTTGGGGTGACGCCACAACAAATGACATTACTTCACACCATTGATGAACAGCGCACTCAAAAGCTATTTTCGCAAAGTGAGGTAAGTAAAAAATTGCCATCAAGTAACACATTTCAACAGATATTACAATCTGCGCTAAAAACCAAAAAGGAGTAACACCAAGTGCGGTCAAATTTAATGATTGTGCTAAGCTTATTGTTGTTTAGCTTACCAAGTTATGCTCAAACACCGGTATTACCAGACATAGCACAACCGCTCAGCAGTGGACAAGCTTGGTCATTGCCAGTTGAAACACTTGTCTTTTTAACCTTACTTACTTTTATCCCTGCTATATTACTCTTGATGACCAGCTTTACGCGCATCATTATAGTATTAGGACTGCTACGCAACGCGCTTGGCACACAATCGGCGCCGCCTAATCAAGTCATTTTAGGGATAGCGCTTTTTATGACCTTTTTTATTATGTCGCCCGTTATTGACAACATTTATCAAGATGCGTATATCCCCTATTCACAAAACCAAATCACCATGCAAGAAGGTTTAAGCAAAGCAAGCAAACCATTACAACAATTTATGCTCACCCAAACGCGAGAAAACGACCTAGCACTATTTGTTAATATGTCCCACATCAATGACATCCAAACACGTGACGACATTCCCTTAAAAGTTCTTGTCCCCGCTTTTGTTGTCAGTGAATTAAAAACAGCATTTCAAATTGGCTTTACTATTTTTATTCCCTTTTTAGTGATCGACCTTGTGGTTGCCAGCACACTTATGGCATTAGGTATGATGATGGTACCACCAGCAACCGTATCTCTACCATTTAAATTAATGCTATTTGTATTGGCCGATGGATGGCATCTATTGCTCGGATCGCTAGCGCAAAGCTTTTTTAGTTGAGTCATATCATGTCGCCAGAATACATAAGTACCTTAGCAATACAAGCCATAAAAGTTGCCGCTTCGCTAGCAGGGCCAATACTGCTAGCAGCGTTAGTCACTGGGCTCATTATTAGCTTATTACAAGCAGCAACACAAATAAACGAAATGACATTATCGTTTATACCCAAAATCATCGCAGTAATTGTCGTGTTAATCCTATGGGGGCCAACAATGCTATCGACCATGATTGACTATCTCCAAATCGTCATTACCGATATACCTAATTTAACGCGTTAAAGATAATGGATTTTGACATTAACGTTTTACTTAATATTGACTTCTTTTCTTTGATTCGGGATGGGTTTTTCCCCTTTGTTCGTATTTTAGCACTCATCATGACCGCTCCCCTCTTGGGCGAAAAAGAAATCCCCAACCGTGTCAAAATTGGTCTAGCATTACTGATTACTATTTTATTGCCATCTTCCCCTCTTGATGACAACATCAAAATTTACTCCTTAATGGGAATTGTGATCATCGCTCAACAAATTATGATCGGCGCAGTGATTGGATTTACCATGCAGTTGGCATTTATGGCGATGCGGTTTGCAGGTGAATTAATTGGAATGCAAATGGGGCTAGGGATGGCGACCTTTTTTGACCCCATCGGTGGGCCAGCGACATCGGTATTATCGCGCCTAATCAACGTCATTGCGTTATTAATGTTTTTGCATTTTGATGGCCATTTATGGTTGTTATATGGCATATCAAACAGCTTCGAAATTATTCCCATAGGGCTAATGTCATTACAGGCAAATGGTTATTTGGTAGTGCTTGATGTCAGCAAACTACTATTTATCAACGGCATTATGCTAGCCTTGCCTTTAATGACCTTACTATTAATTGTCAATATATCACTAGGGCTACTTAACCGAATGACACCACAGCTATCAATATTTGTTGTCGGCTATCCAGCAACCTTATTATTAGGGTTATTTATGCTTACTTACTTAATGACAACTCTACCGGCATTTGCCGAGTTTGTTTTTGAACAAATGTTTGAAAGGGTTTCGAGCGTGCTGTGGTATTTGAAGGGATGATGTTGATAACGTATTGAATTAAAAGAAAAAGCTAAAAATAAAAACTTCAATAAAATCAATGCCTTTCCTGACCGTTTTTTATTGGTAATAAATCATATTAAGTTGTTATGTCTAAAAATACTTATATCAATGCCGATAAATCCACATTGATACAGTATTTAACTTGTTGTTTTTATTAAGCCTTTTTAACAAAGCAGGCTTTTAGCATAATTTTCATGCCGTCAACTTTACAATCGATTTCGTGATCGCCTTCGACTAAACGGATACCTTTAGCTTTGGCACCTTTTTTTAGGACAGTTGATGAGCCTTTTAATTTAAGATCTTTGATCAAAATAATATCATCACCATCAGTCAGTAAATTACCGTTACTGTCTTTAACTTGTAATCCATCGTCAGAAGCCACAACTTCGTTTGGATCCCACTCGTGTGCGCATTCAGGGCAAACATAAAAGGTGCCATCGTGATAAGTATGTTCTGATTGGCAAGCAGGGCAATTAGGTATAGATTCCATGGGTTATTATTCTTCCAAATTAAATAAAATGGCGTTTACTATAGCAAAAAATGCTATTAAGTCATAGCACTCACCGTCAAGTTTCCATTAAACGTTTTTATACACAACCCTAACACCAGCATCAAACCCAAAATAAAGTTACGCTAGCTTATTTTCAAACATTACATTTAATCAACAGAACTTATTTAATGACCACTATTTAAAGAGCCCAAAAATCGGTCAGGAAAGGTATTGATTTTATTAAAGTTTTTATTTTATTGCTTTTAAACAAAAAAACACTCCATCAAAACACGCTAACAAAAATCTTAATCTTATTCACTCAACAAAACTTTACAAATTTAAAAAAAACTAGCGTATTATTAACCAATAGGTTACAATTTGAGCGCTTTTCAAGCAAGGAAAAGCTCATTAGTTGAGCGGATAATTATAAAAAATTGAAATAAAACAAAAATTTACTTGACAGGTTAATCAAAATGCGCTACCATAATCGGCATCTGGCATCTGGCATCTGGCCTGCCAAACCTATGCCTTAAATCTTTTTCAATTTCACCGTAGTCTAAATCAGACACAGTTCTTATTTTCATCACCGAGGTTATCGAGCTCATCGCGTTTGACGAAGTCGCCGAATTTATCGCGGTCTTCGGGCTTGGCATTATTGCCAAGGTTATCGTTGTGGTGTTCGTCGGGGTTAAGTTTTTTACTTAGCTTACTTAACCTTTCTAACATCTCTAGCTTCTTTAGCTTGCTTGAGTTACCTAGCTTATTTAGATTACCTAAATTGTCGTTATTATTTGCGCTGCTGCTCTTGTTGTCGTATTCGCAGAGTTCTGTGGCATTAACGGCACATACATCAAGGGAAATAGTGGGTAGTGCGCCGTATTTGACGTTTGATAGAGGTCGGACAAAGGCAACTTCAACAGATAGTTTATTGTCTATTAAGTTGCGGGATGGTAGAAGGTACACACCGGCAACCAATCCATCAAGTGCTACAAATCCAATAGTTTTACCTTATGCAGGAAGTACTTTGGGAGATATAGATATGTTAATCCCATCATCAGTGAATTCAGTGAGTTTAAGTGATTTAGTCACTAGGTATAATTATTGGGGAGATGATGATGGGGATGGACAGGGAGCTAATGGAGTAACGGCTACAGGGAGTATATCGGTATCGTTTAGGGATAAAAATGGCAATACCGTTAGTCGTAGTGATACATTAAGTATTTGTGGTGCTCCTTATAAGGTAACATTAAGAAGTACAGGAGGAAGTTTAACTACCCAGTATGGAGTGCCAAGGATTAGTAGTTTTAGTGGAGCTACGGTGGATTATTATATCAATCCGTATAACACTGTTCCTCGTGTTTGTTACGCAAGGCCGAAATTGTACTTTGGTGGTACTGGTGATAGTGTTGATGGTGTCCGTGACGATTCCAAGTACGCAGGTCCATCTAACATATGGTCTCCTACAAAGGGTTTTTTAGCTCAGTCTAATGATTCATCATCTTACGACCGAAATTTTCCGACAACGGGTGCTGATGGTTTGTATTTTGATTTAAACATAGGTGGAGTCGATGCACGTCAGTTGACGTGGTCTGTTGTCACGAATGGTAGTAGTATAACAGCTACGGTGACAAGTGTAACAGCTAATATGTTATGGATTCCTCGTGCTGATAGAGGAAAAGTTGTCGCACGTGTTAAGCTAAGCGGTCCTAGGACTGATAGTACTCAGAGAGATTCACGTAATCCTAGTCCTCTAGCTGTACCATCTTTACCACAGACATTTGAGGTAGTGGGTAGGGATAGTGGGGGTAATGTGATGGTTAAATATGGATTTGTGTTAAAGCAGTGGTTCGTCTCGCGAGGAAGGCAGGATACTCAATCTAATCAAATATCTTGGTGTAGACGTTTGGGTTATCGTCTTGCTAGGGTTAGGGATTTAACTAACGCGGTGAAAACAAATGGTAATTCTATTTCTGGCGCAGCGCCTAACTCATCTGCTAATAATTACATGCGTCATATAGGTGCAGGATTTTTCACGGAGTGGGGCGCTAGTGGCAGCCTTGAGTACTGGACCAGCGATGCATCAGGTGGAAATGGCTTCTATGTCGGCTGGGAAGAAGGCATCATCTACGATTGGCCTGGGAACGTCGACTACTTCGCTTTTTGCACCACACCTTAACTTTTATTTCTTAGTCCTCAATCCTTAGGCCGCGGGGGCGGTTATGGTGCCAATAGCGGAGAATTTATCAAAGAATAAAGCCCCCGCGTAAGTGGGGTATTCCCTTAGGGTTGCGCAGTTGTGGCAAAGCCACAATCGCGCCGCCCCCGCCGCCGACGCTGAAAGCGTGGTTGGCAATTCTAGTGATTACGCTGTGGCGGTTTAAATTCGTGGTCTATTTATAGTACGGCAAGGTTTCGGACGTTTTGACCTTTGGTGAATAAAATAGCTACAGTGACCACGTCCGAGCAAAGGGAATTAAAGCGAATTCCCTTTGCAATCCCACGCTTTGGCTACAGAATGTGGCCTACGGCTACCCTCCGCCGTCGCTCGGTCTTAACGCACCGTTTGTGGACGCGCTCCAAGCGCACCACAAACTCGCCAAACATCCTTGTTTGGCGTGCTAACCTCGCTCTGTTGTCGGCACATTCTGACGCCGGAATAAGACAACAACATAACCATCGTTTTTGGAATAGGTTATTGTGTTTTTATAAGGCAGTTTTTGTTAAAAAACATCCGGAAAAACTTTAATAAAATTAATACCTTTTCTGACCGATTTTTGGGCGGAAAATCAGGCCTTTTGGGTTGGTGAATAGAATAAATTGGGTGCGTAGGTTTCGGACGTTTTGACCTTAGGTGAACAAAATAGCTACAGTGACCACGTCCGAGCAAAGGGAATTAGAGCGAATTCCCTTTGCAATCCCACGCTTGGCTGCAGAATGTGGTCTACGGCTACCCGACGCCGTCGCTCAGTCTTAACGCACCGGCTATTATCCGTTCCAGACGGAGAATAGCCTCGCCAAACATCCCTGTTTGGCGTGCTGACCTC
Source organism: Gilliamella sp. X-23 (assembly GCF_057063545.1). Taxonomy (NCBI): domain Bacteria; kingdom Pseudomonadati; phylum Pseudomonadota; class Gammaproteobacteria; order Orbales; family Orbaceae; genus Gilliamella; species Gilliamella sp. X-23. The sequence goes on along the minus strand of NZ_JBXSQG010000007.1, from coordinate 44,136 downwards.
GCTCTGTTGTCGGTACATTCTGCCGCCGGAACAAGACAAACCGCATAGCTTTCGTTTTTTGCGGAGTGGTATCGTGTTTTATAAGGTGATTTTTGTAAAAAACGCCCCGCCAAAACTATTTTACCTATCAATTCCCTTATACTCTGGCAATAAAGTAGCAAAACCTTTATACTATGCGGTAATTTTTAGTATCTCTAAATTAGTCTTACTAAATCAACCCGTTCTTTAACATCATCAATTGGAAGAAAATTATGCATCCGATGCTTAATATTGCTATTCGCGCTGCTCGTAAAGCAGGCAATGTGGCCATTAAGGCTTATGAAAACCCTAGTTCAATCGAGATCGAAGCCAAAGGCGCTAATGATTTTGCCACTAATGTGGACCGTGCGGCCGAGGCTTTAATTGTGGAAACAATCAAAAAAGCTCATCCTGACCACACTATTATTGCCGAAGAAAGTGGCCTTGTTAAAGGTAATGATGCGGATACACAATGGATAATCGACCCAATTGATGGTACGACCAATTTTATCAAAAATATCCCTCATTTTGCTGTGTCAATCGCGGCGCGAGTTAAAGGTAAAACCGAAATCGCTGTGGTTTATAATCCAATGAGTAATGAGCTGTTTACGGCTGCTCGTGGTAAAGGTGCTCAACTTAATGGTTACCGCATTCGTGTGAGTAATGCCAAAGATTTAGACGGCAGCGTACTGGCAACAGCTTTCCCGTTTAAAGCTAAACAATACAGCGACAGCTATTTTGCCGTTTTGCAAAAGTTGTTTGTTAAGTGTGGCGATTTTCGTCGCGCAGGTTCGGCTGCTTTAGATTTGGCTTATGTTGCCGCAGGTCGTTTAGATGGCTTTTTTGAAATTGGCTTAAAACCATGGGATATCGCTGCTGGTGAGCTGATTTTGCGTGAGGCTGGTGGCGTTATTACCGATTTTGCTGGTGGTAATAATTATATGGTTTCGGGCAATGTTGTGGCTGGTAATCCTAGAATTGTAAAAGATTTATTAGTTTCTACCCAAAACGATTGGCCAGAAAAATTACGTAACTAATTTCCTTTCTTTTTTCACAGGGTTATATAAGCCCTGTGATCACCGCTTTATTTTTGTGCATAACCTTTAATATTCAGTATATACTAACTTTAAACTCGATAAACCATATAAGGTATATATCATGAAAACGGTCCAATATCATTTTATTGTTGAAGATATGAGCTGCGCATCTTGTGTTGGGCGCGTTGAAAAAGCACTCAAAAAAGTCGATGGGGTGATTGATGTTAGCGTTAATCTGGCGACTGAAAAAGCAACGGTTGACGCTGATGCACATGTAAAGCTCGAAAAATTGATGTCTGCGGTTGATAAAGCGGGTTATCATGCGGTTAAAATTACTGAGTCAGCAGGTGATCCACAAAAATCGAAAAAACCATCACCTCACTGGACTATTGTCACCGCTGTAATACTGGCTGTTCCTTTTGTGCTGCCTATGTTATTAGCGCCGTTTGGGATAAATTGGATGATGCCGGCTTGGTTGCAATGGGGGATTGCATCGGTTGTACAATTTGGCTTGGGGGCTAAATTTTATCGAAGTGGCTTTAGTGCGGTTAAAGCAGGGGCTGGCAATATGGATTTATTGGTTGCTATCGGCACAAGTGCTGCGTATGGATTATCAGTTTATCAGGTGATGACTGGCAAGGGTGAACATCTTTATTTTGAATCGTCAGTTATTATTATTACCTTAATTTTGATCGGTAAATGGCTAGAATCAAGCGCTAAACATCAAACCACCCAAGCAATTGCAGCGCTTGGTGCGCTACGGCCTGATGTTGCGTTAGTTAAGCAAGGTGATCAAGAAGTGAGTTTACCCATTAGCCAAGTGAATGTCGGGGATATTGTTATTGTTAAGCCCGGCGAGCGTATTGCGGTTGATGGTATTGTGATTGAAGGCGCATCAAGTAGCGATGAGTCAATGTTAACCGGTGAGAGCTTTCCTGTAAATAAATCCGTTAACGATGTGGTGACAGGTGGTACGATTAATGGTGAAGGCTTATTGCTTGTTCAAACTACAGCTATTCAGGCCGATTCTACGTTATCCAAAATCATTGCAATGGTTGAATCGGCTCAGGCCAAGAAAGCACCGATTCAACGAATTGTTGATCGCATTAGTGCGATTTTTGTGCCGGTGATTTTATTGATTGCACTAGTTACGCTATTGGCTTGGGGAGTGATATTGCATGATTGGCAGCAAGCATTACTTTATGCCGTTGCGGTGTTAGTGATTGCTTGCCCATGTGCGTTAGGCTTGGCAACACCAACCGCGATTATGGTGGGGACTGGGGTGGCTGCTCGCCATGGTATTTTAATTAAAGATGCCGAAGCGTTAGAAACGTTGCACAATGTTAATACGGTCGCATTTGATAAAACCGGTACTCTCACCATAGGTAAGCCTGAATTAGTCGAAATGGATATTATAGGTAGTGAGACGCCCGATCAAATTTTATCGCTAGCCGCATCATTACAAGCCGGTAGTGAGCATCCACTTGCTAAAGCCATTTTAAGTAAGGCTAAAGAGTATGGTTATGCTCAAAATATTACCTCGGTAGCGGGATCGGGGGTGATGGCAACTGTTGATAATACGCAGTATTATTTAGGTAGCTTGCGATGGATGAAATCATTAAATGCCTATTTTGTTGGCATGGACGATAAGATTAATGAGTTAGCCAGTAAAGGTTACACCATTTCATTTTTAGCTAAACAGCAATTAGAAGGTAATGTGGTGATATTAGCGCTATTTGGTTTTGCTGATGTAATCAAGCCAGAAGCGAAAACCGCCATTGAAGCGTTGCATCAGTTAAATGTAAAAAACGTTATGTTAACTGGGGATAACCAGAAAGCGGCGAATTACGTTGGGCAGCAGTTAGGCTTGGATAAAGTCATTGCTGAAGTGTTACCGCAAGATAAAGCCAATTATGTTTATCAATTACAAAAAGAAAGTCATGTTAATACCCATCATCGAGTGGCAATGGTGGGGGATGGGATTAATGATGCGCCAGCATTGGCGGCTGCGGATATTGGTATTGCGATGGGCACGGGTACCGATGTGGCTATGCATGCAGCAAGTATTACCCTTATGCGTGGTAATCTGTTTTTAATTGCTGATGCAATCGATATTTCGCGCCGAACCTATAATAAAATCAAACAAAATCTATTTTGGGCATTTTTCTATAATTTGATTGGCATTCCGCTAGCGGCATTCGGTTTTTTAAATCCAATGATAGCTGGTGCCGCTATGGCATTAAGTAGCGTGAGTGTGGTTACTAATGCGTTGTTACTTAAATGTTGGAAAGCAAGAGCTTAATCTTGTAGGGTAATCGTTAGGATTTTAATTTTTACACTAAGGCGGCTAATTACCGCCTTAGTTATTTGTGCGTTTGACTGTATAGATAATTAAATTAGGCTAAAACTGATTTGTGTGCCTTTCCCTTGTTCGGTAATAAACACGCCAACCGCGCAGATCAGTTGTTCATTATAGTAAATCAATGGGATTCGTGTACGCATCCACGGTGGAATGTTATGTTCTTGCCATAGCTTTTTTATTGATCGTGAACCATGGCGATTGATAATTTGAAATTGTCCTTGAGCATGAAATCGTACAGTGACTTGTTCATCTGCATGGGGTAAACGGCAAGATAAATCAGTTTGATAATTAGCCTGTAATTGACCAATACTATCAGGAAGAATTAAGGGCAAAGCCAAATCCCAATTAAGGATTTGTTGTTCAATATCTTGATATAACGGTAATAAATAGAGTTGATTTTGATAGCGACGAATTTGCTTGTCGTGTAGTATGAATTTAGGATTGGCATCTTCTTTTGCTAGCACAACCGTTTGCCAAATGAGTGCTAATTGTTTTTGGCTTGGCATAGTGATTTGTTGGGATCGTAGCCACATGCGCATTATAGCATTGCGTTTATATTCTGAACACGCCATTAAAGGCGCTAGATTTAGCTGTCCTTGTTGGCTAACCATCTGTTGAAAATCAGCCAATAATAATTCATTAATTAACGCTTCTTGCTGCTGACATAATTCAGCACTGCGTGCCACCATTTGCGAAAAATGTGGCCAACGTTGATTCAATGTTGGTAAGACCTTTAAGCGTAAAAAATTGCGGTCATAACGATCATCTTGGTTACTTTCATCTTCTATCCAGTTGAGTTGATGCTGATTAGCATAAGTTTCAATTTGTGCGCGTGAAATGGTTAATAAAGGGCGAAGATGTTGCTGATTTTCCTGTGGCATGGCAGCTAGCCCCGCTGGACCACTCCCGCGTTTTAATGCTAAAAGGAATGTTTCGCATTGATCATCAAGGTGTTGTGCAGTGCATAACGTTTCATCATCTGTTAAGTGACGATAGATAGCTTGGTAACGTGCGTTTCTGGCTTGTTCTTCGATGTTTCCTGCGCTAGGGTCGAGTTTGACTTTTTCAATGATTAGCGGCACTTGCCATGCTTGGCATTGTTTTTGGCAATGCATTGCCCAGTTGTCAGCATTGTTGCTTAAACCATGGTGAATATAGATCGCTCTTAGCTTTAAATCAGGTAACAATTGCTGTTTGAGTGCAACTAGCGCATCCATTAATACGGTTGAATCAACACCACCACTATAAGCAACCAGTAGTGCTTTGTGGTGTGTTATTTTATGCATAATTGTTTGTTTGATGCTTTCATCAAACATTGTTGGGTGTGGGTTATTCATCTTCTATTTAATTACACTAAGCTTTGTAATGCATTGGCTTTATTTTTATGTTGTTTGATTCTATCTAAACCAGCAGCAAGATCGGCAATTAAATCATCAGGATCTTCAAGACCTATATGTAGTCGAATAAGTGTTCCTGTAAAGTCTATGCCAGATACAGGTCTAATATTTGCGAGTTCTTCAGGTTGATTGGCTAAAATTAATGACTCAAATCCACCCCATGAATAAGCCATTGAGAAATAAGTTAAGTTATCAAGAAAATCAGACAATTGCACGTCGGTTAATCGATCTTTGAGTATAAATGAAAATAAGCCACTTGCGCCTGAAAAGTCACGTTTAAAAAATTCGTGTCCTTTACAGCTTTCTAATGCTGGGTGATTGACGGTTGCCACTTTTGGATGACTTGCTAGCCATTTTGCTACTTTTAAACCGCTTTCGTGATGTTGTTTTAATCTTATTGCTAATGTGCGTAAACCACGCGCAGCCATATAGGCGGTGTCCGCATCACACATTTGTCCCATTAAGTAAGAACGTTCGCGCAATGTTTCCCAACAGCGCTCGTTAGCAACCGCCGTGCCTATCATGGCATCAGAATGGCCGATAAGATATTTGGTACCGGCTTGTATTGAGATATCAATATCATGCTCTAACGCTTTAAATAAAATACCCGCGCCCCATGTGTTATCTATCATAATGATGATTTCAGGATTAACACTTCGAATGGCTTTAACAATGGCGGGGATGTCTTGAACTTCCATGGTTATTGAACTTGGCGATTCAAGAAACACGACTTTAGTATTTGGCTTAATGTGATTTGCGATATAGCGACCAATTAATGGTGAGAAGTAATCAGTTTGAACACCAAAATCTTTTAAAATGTGTTGGCAAAAATCTTGAGTGGGTTCGTAAACGGCTTCTGATACTAAAATATGATCACCCGTTTTCACAAAAGCCAAAATAGCATTAGTAATAGCTGCTGCACCACATGGATAAAGGTAACAACCGGCACCGCCTTCAATTTCAACCATCGCATCTTGTAGTGCAAAATGAGTCAATGTGCCGCGGCGACCGTAGAATAATGCGCCATTAGCACGGTTTTTTGTGGCTTCTTTTTTGGTTTCAATAGAATCAAAAACGAGTGATGATGCACGTTGAATAACCGAATTAACCGCACCTTGTGTATAACGCTTTTTGCGTCCTGCGTGAACTAATTTTGTTGGTAATGACATAATGATTCCTTTTGCAATTTTATAAATTTTTATATTTTTATAACAGTTAGAATAGCATGCTGCTAAAATAGTAAAAAATAATTTTTGTGAATGCTCACTGACCGATGACACTAATAATTCAACTTGCTAATTTGAATCATACCGAAATTGACTTTTCATTATTGCCTCCACAAATTGTTGCTGAAGCTGATAAATTCAATGATGAACGCAAAAAACAGTTTTTAGTGTGTCGCTCAATATTGGCCAATTTGCTTAAGCAGTACTGTCATATTCCAACTTTACCGGAAATGGTCATTGGCGATAATAGTCGCCCTTGTTTTTTAGAACGTCATTTACCTGACTTTAATATTAGTCATAGCCAAGATGCTGTGGCGGTGGCGATTTCATTAACGGGGATGATTGGGCTCGATATTGAAGTGGCACGCCCGCGCAAAAATTATTTAAACGTGGCTAAAAATTTTTTTGCGGATGATGAATATCAATGGATGCTTAAGCAAGACGATACATTAGCGGCTTTTTGGCAATTATGGACGTTGAAAGAGTCAGCATTAAAACTGTATGCTAAAGGGGTTTGGCAAATAAAATCGGTTAAAGTTAACTTAAAACAGCAGATGATTACAGCGCCTTTTGGGCAAGATTTTTATTATCAATATCGTCAAGTGGGCGATGTTCATCTTTCTGTGAACAGTAATCAACCGATTTCTAAATTGATTTTGTTATCTTAATATAGCCTTTTGCTATTATCTATTAGGGTAAAATAAATCATTGCTATTTATTAAACTAAATAGATATCTTGGATTATTTTTCTATTGCGTGCGTTTAATTGATATTCCTGTGATAACCAATTGTCAATGGTATCGTAACGTGTTTTAATTGCGTCAAATGCGGCCGTTAAATACTCTTTTTTGGCGGCAAAAATTAATTTGCGGTTTTCAAATTCCTCAGGAGTAATCTTATGTTGGTATTGGCGTAATAGATTTTCACGATAATCTGACAATAGTTGTTCAGTCAATAAATAATCTTGCATGATAGCTTCTTCACTCACACCTAAAGCAAACAGCGTTAATGCGACGCCAACACCCGTACGATCTTTCCCCACCGCACAATGTTGCACTAGTGGTTTACCTTGTGAGTTTAGTAGGATTGATGAAAGTTGTTGGTAAGCTGGATTATTAAATGGGAGTAGTTGATAAAGCTTAACCATAAAATCAAATGGCGCATTTTTTTTAAGTGTTTGGTGGGTATTGCCTAGATCGCTTGTTAAACTTGCGGTGACTGTATCGCTCAAAGGGTTAGCAGGTACATTAATATAATGAGTGTTTTGCCATAATTTATCTGGATTTCGGGCAATTTCATCAGGATCGCGATAGTCTAAAATATAATGCAGGTTTAACTCATTAGATAAAAAAGTCTGTTCTTCTGGCGTGATCAGTGAAAATGCACCAGAACGGTATAGCATGCCAGAGCGAATATGACGACCATCAGTTGTTTTGATTCCACCTAAATCGCGAAAATTAATCCCATTTTTTATTTGTACAACGGTTGTCATCATTCACCCTTATTTATTCTTAACTTCGCTTGCTATATTAACATGTTTCTGATTAGAATTAAGCCACTGTTTTGGCTTAACTCATAATTAAGGTATTTATTATGTCGACGTTATCTATTTTACTTTCTGATCAATCAGCTCCAACGCAATGGGGAAAGGATGCTCTTCTGAGTTTTTCCGATAATATTATTACTATTCACTATAAGTCGGAACATCGCTTAGGTGCAATTCAACGCGCAGGAAGAAAGCTAGATAACCAAGGGATAAGTTCAGTTAAATTAAGTGGTGAAAATTGGGATCTTGAAGCTTGTTGGCATTTTTGGTTAGGTTATCGTAATGCCAAAAAAAGTACCAAGGTGACTTGGCCAAAACTCAATAGCAAAGATAAGCAAGAACTAAAAAATCGCTTAGCGATTATTGATTGGTGTCGGGATATTGTTAATGAGCAAGCCGAAACATTAAGTCCGTTAGCACTAGCAACCCAAAGTGCAAAATTGGTTAGTGCTTATTCATCTGATATCACTTATAACATCATTTCAGGCGAGGCTTTAAAAGAGCACGATTATATGGGGATTTATACGGTAGGTAAGGGGTCAGATAGGCCGGCTACGTTACTTGAGCTTGATTATAATCCTACTAAAGATCCTAACGCACCTATTATCGCTTGTTTAGTCGGCAAGGGAATTACATTTGATTCGGGTGGTTATAGCTTAAAACCAAGTAGCTTTATGGAGTCTATGCGTTCAGATATGGGCGGTGCAGCATTAGTAACAGGGGCTTTAGCGCTAGCGATTGCACGAGGGCTACATCATCGCATCAAACTCTATTTATGTTGTGCCGATAATTTAGTCAGTGGCAATGCATTTAAACTTGGCGATATTATTCGTTATCGTAATGGCAAGACGGTTGAAGTTGATAACACCGATGCCGAAGGACGCCTTGTTTTAGCTGATGGTTTGATTTGTGCCGATAATGACAAACCTCATTATATTATTGACTGCGCAACGCTCACTGGTGCTGCTAAAATTGCAGTGGGAAACGATTATCAATCCCTGCTCTCTTTTGATGATAATTTTGCTAATCAATTGTTAGCAAGTAGCAACTTGGAACATGAAGCGTTCTGGCGATTACCTTTGGCAGAATTTCACCGTTCTCAATTTCCGTCATCGTTTGCTGATATGGCAAATTCAGGGTTACCTAATACCGCAGGAGCAAGTACTGCAGCGGCTTTTTTATCACATTTTATTAAAAATTATCAGCAAAATTGGTTACATATTGATTGCTCTGCAACATTCCGCAAAAGCGCTACAGCATTATGGGCAACAGGTGCAACAGGCGTTGGGGTTAGAACAATTGCTAATTTACTTAGCAAACTTAAATAAGACCGAAAAAAAACCACTTGAAAAAGTGGTTTTTTTATTTCGATATTATCAATTAGTTAATTGCTTTCAATAACAGTCGCTTTTTTAATGTAAATTGGCTCAACGGGTACATTTTTATGTGGCCCTACGCGTTTAGTTGGCACATTAACAATTTTGTCAACGACTTCCATTCCTTTAATCACTTTACCAAATACAGCATAACCATATTGCTCTGGAGATTGGTAATTAAGAAAATCATTGTTAACGACATTGATAAAGAATTGGCTAGTAGCACTATTTACTTCACTGGTTCTTGCCATTGCAATGGTGCCGCGATCATTTTTTAAACCGTTATCCGCTTCATTTTTGATGGGTGGGTTATTATCTTTGAATTTTAGTTGATCATCAGCACCACCACCTTGAACCATAAATCCAGGAATGACGCGATGGAAAGTTAAATTTTCATAAAATCCACTATTAACGTAATCAAGAAAGTTTTTAGTGGTAATTGGGGCATGTTCGCTATCTAGTTCAATTTCAATATCGCCCATGCTAGTTTGTAATAACACCTTAGTATCTGCTAACGCAACAGTAGAAAGCAAAGTTAGTAATATTGTAATAAATAATAGTTTGATTTTTTTCATATATTAATTCCTTGAATCTAGGTGTGAGGCTGATTATACCGAATATTTAATTATTTTGAATAATTATTATGAAAAATCAGATAATTTTTTGTGTTGTAGATCGTAGAAGTATTTAATTGTATGCAGTTACAAAATTAGTTTGCCCTATTATATTTGTATTTCTTGATAAGAAAAACAAAAGTCAGTGGTTTATAAAAAATGTTTTTTTATGACTTCAGTTTTTATATTGAAATGTCATATTACCTGAAATTATTTTTACAAATAAGTATGTGATACTATGCGATGCATTTTATGTGATATGCCTTTATCTTTGCCCCATCAGGGTATTTGTAGCCAATGTGTTAAAAATCTACCTAAATTTAATAAGGTCTGTCATCAGTGCTGTTTGCCGCATTCTTTGTCGACTGATATATGTTATCGTTGCCGTACAAAAAAACCGTACTGGGATGAGCTTATTGCTGTTTCTGAATATATTAATCCGCTGAAAAAGTTGATTCATCATTTAAAATTTTATAACAAAATTGAACTAAATATGGCATTAGCAAGATTAATGTTTTTGGCTTGGTATCAACGGCGAGAAATGGATGCTTTAATTAAACCTGATTTGGTCACTTGTGTGCCGTTACATCATATTCGTTATTGGTCTCGTGGTTTTAATCAAGCTGAGTTATTAGCCAAGCCTATTGCTAGATGGTTAAATCGTGACTTTTATCCTCATTTGTTGTCTCGAAAGAAAAGAGGATTAGATCAAAAAAAGCTGACTCTTACTGAACGAATCTCTAATGTCGAAACGCTTTTTATGTGCAATCAAGATCTTTCACACAAATCGGTCATGCTTATTGATGATATTGTAACAACTGGTAATACAATTAATGCCATTAGCCAGCAACTGAAAAAATGCGGTGCAATACGTGTTTATGTCGTTTGTTTATGCCGTACAGTATTGTAAAATCTTAAACACCCTCTATAATAACCAAGAAAGTTAGTCAACTATTATTATAAATGATGTTAGGTCTGTTTATTGCCTAATTACATTGAAGTGAGGGATTATGTCTATTATCACTATTTCTGAATCAGCTCAACAGCACTTTAAAAAATTGCTAGCTAATCAACCCGATGGAACTCAAATTCGGGTATTTGTTATTAATCCCGGTACGCCAAGCGCAGAATGTGGTGTTTCGTATTGTCCGGCTGATACAGTAGAAGATGGCGACATAGAAGAAAAGTATGCTGATTTTTCAGTTTATATAGATGAAATTAGTGCACCATTTCTAGAAGAAACTGTTATCGATTATGTAACAGATGAATTAGGTTCGCAGTTAACATTAAAAGCACCAAATTCAAAAATGAAAAAAGTGGCAGACGATGCCCCACTCATTGAGCGTGTTAATTATGCAATTCAAGCGCAGGTTAACCCACAATTGGCTAGCCACGGTGGGCATGTGAGTTTAGTTGAGTTGACCGAAGATAATTATGTTATATTACAATTTGGTGGTGGTTGTAATGGTTGTTCAATGGTCGATTATACTTTGAAAGAAGGTATTGAAAAACAATTAATGGCAGAGTTTCCTGAACTGGCTGGTGTAAAAGACATCACTGAACATCAAGCCGGAGCGCATTCTTTTTGTTAGAAATAGCTGAAAATAATTTTTATTTAAACCTTGCTTATTACTAAGATTAAGTCATAATCGATAAACGTTTGCCATTTGATATTGTGATGGAGTTTTATGAATCAAGTTAGTATTATTTCAGATCTTATCGTTTGGATTGAAAAAAATTTGGAACAACCATTATCTATTGATCATGTTGCACAAAAATCAGGTTATTCTAAGTGGCATTTACAACGTATGTTTAAAGATGTAACAGGTCAAGTTCTTGGTACTTATATTCGTCATCGTCGTTTAACTTATGCCGCACTCGCTTTGCGTATGACAAGTAAACCAATTTTAGATATTGCGATGCAATATCGTTTTGATTCCCAGCAAACTTTTACCCGATCTTTTAAAAAACAATTCAATGAAACTCCAGCAAGTTACCGTAGGGGGGAATTTTGGGATCCTACAGGGTTAACACCGGCTATTGAGCTTAATAAAAACCGGCTTTCATTGCCCGAGCCAAAATTTGTGAATATGCCTCAAAAAACTTTTTGGGGTATCACTTTTAAGAATAATTGTAATTTGAGTCAATTATTAGATGAAGAAAATAAGCTAAGATCGCAATTTTTTTATAATTATATATCTCGCTGTAACCATAAAAGTGAAAATCTACCAGACAAAATTTATGCTTTTAGTCGTATATTGAAAAGCAAAGATAATGCTAATGAACAAGAGCTTTTTTATACCATTGCTTTAGATCATAATAATAATCTTGAAAATATTGAACAGGTTGTGAGTGAAGGTGGCTTGTATCTTTGTTTTAAATATATTGGTTCTCCTGATGAGTTTAGTGATTTTATTTCGCAAGTGCATTTAGCCGCCATGCCAGCATTAAAAGTACGTTTGCGTAGCTCTAGTTGTGTAATTGAAATTCATCATAACCATCATGATGGCACCGCCGAATCGGTTAAGGATATTACAAGTATGGAGTGTGATTATTGTGTGCCGGTTGTGGCAGAGAGTAACGTCAATATCCAATCAAATTTATCGTTATAACCAGAAGTATACAATTTGTTGATAGATATTGACTGGTCGGTTTAATTTACTGATTTTAACAAAATATTTTCTAACCATTTTTTGAATTCAGGCGTCGCTTCTTTAAGACTATTAGATCCTCTAGTGACTGTTGCAATACCAATTTTCAGTTGCTCTTTAAGTTGTCGCTGATTGATTGAACCATCAAGTAGTGAATGTACAATTTTGACACGAGTAATTAAAGCATTGCGTTCATCAGCGGTCATTAATAGCTTTAATATATCAAGTGAATAGCCATCGTTAAATGCTTGGTGTAATATTTCAACTGTGTCTTTCCATTCGTTAGTTTTCATTATAATCACCATTAATATTGTTTATTAAATTCATTTGAATTAAGAATATTGACATCTTTTTGCCCTAAAATTATTTGATAAATATAATCATATACCAATACATTTTTCACATAATTACGCGTTTCAGTAAACGGTATGCTATCAATAAATGCAACAGCATCCAGTTTTCCATGACTATTATTAAGCCATCTTTTTACACGATTAGGGCCTGCATTATAAGCTGCTGAAGACAATATACGATTATTTTCATTTTGTAGATAAACAGTGTTTAAATAGGAAGTACCTAATTCTATATTTGTTTTAGGATCAAACAATTGTGTAGACGAAACATAAGTGACTGAATTAACTTTTTTGGCTGTTTCTTTAGCTGTAGCCGGCATTAATTGCATTAATCCTCGAGCACCTGCAGGTGATTTGACTGTAGTGTCAAGTGCACTTTCTTGACGAGAAATAGCTAAAGCATAAGATAACGCAATCGCTTTGTCTTTTAATGCGTTGTTATATAAGTCTTTGTACATAATTGGTAAACGTTCAGTCCAGTTATTCCAAAGCTTGCCAACAATAGTTGCTTGAATACTAAGATCACCCCAGCCTTTTTGTAAGGCATATTGAGCTAATGTTAAATATTCATTTTTATTGGTTTGCTTATTTAGCATATATCGCCATTCGTTGCTTGATTCTGATGCCATACCAAAATAGTATAATTCGTTAATCCTTTTTACATAGGGTTGATTATCATATTTAGCTTTTAGTGTTGATATTTCAGATGGTGTAATCTTTTCAGATTGGTTGTTGAGCGAATAAGGCTGGTTAAGTGTTTGTGCACTTATCATGCCATAAAATCCACGTTTAGTTGTTAGTGTTTGTAAAATTTGGTTAGCTTCATTTTTTTGATTTTTACTGAGTAATACTCGAGCTTGCCAATATTGCCATTCTTCTTTTAATTGATCTTCTGGCGATAATTGTGCTATCCAATAAGCAATATCAGTAAAGTTATAGTTATCGATAGCAAGGCGAATACGTTTTTCGACTAATGTTGTATCATGATATTTGGCAATATAGTTATCACGCCATTTAATTTGTTCATCAGTTGCAGAATCATTAAAGTAGCTGTTGGCCAAACTTTTTTGTAACGCAACTTGCTCCACTTCATTTAAAGCCTGCTGTTTAACCAATTTTGGCAATAATGATGCAGCTAAGTTCATATCTGCTTTTACTAAGCGAGAAAATGATGCTAAGACAATCTTTTTAGTGAAAGAGCTAGCTTTAATATTTTTTGAAAAAGCTTCTAATTTTTTAGGATTATCAAGTACAGCGAGTAAATTACTTTTGATTGTTTTGTACTTGTCATCAAGTAAGTTAGCTAGATATTTGGCTAATTTTAAATTATTTGCTTCAATAGCTAGTTCAATACGTGATAATACTAAATTGGCTGTTAGCTTACCTGCTTGATCCCATGCATCGAGTAATGGATCGCACGCAGAAGGAAGTTCTTTACCGGTCACCCAAAGGGATTCAATAGCGTTAAAGGCCGCCTCGTTATTTCCTTGCTGTAGTAATGCATATTGATAGCGACAATTAGATAGTGTGGAATTATCTTTGGGGAATGCAATGATTGCATTCCAATCTTGACGATTGCTTAATTCCGTTAGATAAGATTGTGTTAATGAAGCCGTTAACGGAAAGTCTTTATATTGGTTGACAAAATCACTTACCATTTGCGGTGGAACTAATCTAATATTATTCTGAAAAAACTGAATGGCAGCATAAGGGTATAAAGGATAATCTTTTATGGCGGTGAGCAATGTTTGCTGTTCTTCAAAAGTCAGTGATTGATAAGAATCAAGCCATTTTTGATAATTTTCTCGTAGAGTCTTTTGAGAATCAGCGGCGTAAGTATTGCTGGTGAACAGTAGGCCTATTACTAAAAAATAACGTAAAACTAATTTCATTCTTTAATCCTTATAAGAATTCATTTTATTAGATTAGCATATTAAGCTATGATTCGTCGATGATGAACTACACCTTAATTCCTACTAAAACACTCAACTAAATACTTGACTAAATTAAAAGGATATATACAATAAGTGTTAATAAATATAGGGGAATAATCAATGAAACTGACATCAAAAGGACGATATGCGGTGACGGCAATGCTTGATGTTGCTCTACACGCTGATTCAGGACCGGTATCACTTGCTGATATTTCAGAGCGTCAAGAAATTTCACTTTCTTATCTGGAACAATTGTTTGCTCGATTACGAAAAAATGGTTTGGTTCTAAGTGTCAGAGGTCCTGGCGGTGGTTATATTCTGAGTCGTTCTATGGATCAAATTGCTATTAGTTCAATTGTTAAAGCTGTCGATGAGACAGTGCATGCAACAAAATGCCATGGGCAAGACGGATGCCAAGGCGGTGTTAGGTGTTTAACTCATACACTATGGAATGATTTAAGTGAACGAATTGAGGACTTTTTAACTAGTATTACACTGAGCGAATTGGTCAATAATAAAGAAGTTAAAGCCGTAGCTAATCGACAAAGTAATATACAACACCTTCAAATTAATTAATAAAATACAATATACAATACAGAATTTGTCATTGGGAGTAATTAATGAAACTACCTATTTATATGGATTATGCAGCGACAACGCCTGTAGATCCTAGAGTTGCTGAAAAAATGATGCAATATTTAACGCCAGACGGTATATTTGGTAATCCGGCATCTCGTTCCCACAAATTTGGTTGGCAAGCTGAAGAAGCGGTTGATATTGCACGTAATCAAATAGCTGATCTTATTGGAGCTGATTCTCGCGAAATCGTTTTTACATCAGGTGCAACTGAAGCCGATAATTTAGCAATCAAAGGTGCTGCTCATTTTAATCAAGCCAAAGGTAAGCACATTATTACTTGTAAAACTGAGCACAAGGCTGTGCTTGACACTTGTCGCCAACTTGAGCGAGAAGGTTATGAAGTGACTTATTTAGCACCAGAATCTAATGGTATACTCGATTTAGATAAACTTGCAGCAGCAATGCGCAGTGATACAACTGTTGTATCAATTATGCATGTTAATAACGAAACAGGTGTAATACAAAACATTGAAAAAATTGGCGAGATGTGTCGTGAACGAGGTATTGTTTTTCATGTTGATGCAACACAATCTGTTGGTAAATTACCCATTGATGTAGCCAACTTAAAAGTTGATTTGATGTCATTTTCGGGCCATAAGATTTATGGACCAAAAGGTATTGGTGGGCTTTATGTAAGACGTAAACCACGTGTGCGCATTGAAGCACAAATGCACGGCGGTGGTCATGAACGTGGGATGCGCTCAGGTACTTTACCTGTACACCAAATCGTGGGTATGGGCGAAGCATACCGTAT
Source organism: Gilliamella sp. X-23 (assembly GCF_057063545.1). NCBI lineage: Bacteria > Pseudomonadati > Pseudomonadota > Gammaproteobacteria > Orbales > Orbaceae > Gilliamella > Gilliamella sp. X-23. Next base: position 28,229 of record NZ_JBXSQG010000007.1, on the reverse strand, counting down.
TGCAAAAGAAGAGATGGCGACCGAAATGCCACGCTTATTAGCTTTAAAAAATCGTTTATGGGATGGTTTAAAAGATATTGAAGAAGTCTATCTTAATGGATCTTTAGAACATGGAGTGCCAAATATCTTGAATGTAAGCTTCGCTTATGTTGAAGGTGAATCATTGATGATGGCTTTAAAAGATTTAGCCGTATCATCAGGTTCAGCTTGTACATCTGCAAGTTTGGAACCTTCTTATGTACTTCGAGCATTGGGTCTTAATGATGAGCTTGCACATAGTTCAATTCGTTTTTCATTTGGGCGATTTAGTACTGAAGAAGAAGTTGATTACGTCATTAAATTAATTAAAGATTCTATAGATAAACTAAGAGATTTATCGCCACTTTGGGAAATGTTTAAAGATGGCGTTGATTTAACAAAAATTAAATGGTCAGCACATTAAAATTAGGAGTAAATTATGGCATATAGTGAAAAAGTTGTTGATCATTATGAAAACCCACGTAATGCTGGTTCATTTGATCAAAATGATCCTAATGTCGGTAGCGGTATGGTTGGCGCGCCAGCGTGTGGGGATGTGATGCGTTTACAAATCAAAGTGAATGATAATGGGATTATTGAAGATGCTAAGTTTAAAACTTATGGTTGTGGTAGTGCAATTGCATCAAGTTCCTTGGTTACAGAGTGGATAAAAGGTAAATCATTAGACGAAGCAGGAGCGATCAAAAATACGGATATTGCTAAGGAACTTGCTTTACCTCCAGTAAAAATTCATTGTTCGATTTTAGCGGAAGATGCAATTAAAGCAGCTATTGAAGACTATAAAACGAAAAAAGGACAACGCTAATGGCAATCACATTGACTAATAGCGCAGCTAATCGTGTCCAAGCTTTCCTTGCTAATCGAGGAAAAGGTGTTGGGTTACGATTAGGTGTTAAAACATCAGGTTGTTCTGGTATGGCGTATGTTTTAGAGTTTGCCGATGTGATTAATGATGATGATAGTGTCTTTGAAGATAAACAAGTCAAAGTTATCGTGGATAAAAAGAGTTTAGTCTATATTGATGGTACTGAACTTGATTTTGTTAAAGAAGGATTAAACGAAGGTTTCAAGTTTAATAATCCCAATGTGCAACACGAATGTGGTTGCGGTGAAAGCTTTAATGTGTAATTGGACACAATAATTATGGTTAATTACTTTGAGCTATTTAATTTGCCGGTTCAATTACCTGTGAATATAGCTGAGCTAACAACTCATTATCAGCAATTGCAAAGGCAATATCACCCAGATAATTTTGCTGTTGCAACCGATAATGATAAAGTGGCAATTGTTCAAAAATCAGCAACCATTAATGATGGTTACCATACGTTAAAAAATCCAATCAAAGCTGCCGAGTATTTTTTATCTCTACAAGGTTTTGATGTGGCAACTGAACAAAATATTATTCATGATGCCGATTTTTTAATGGAGCAATTTGTTTTACGTGAAAAGCTTGATGAAATCGAGAGCAAAGGGAATTTTGAATTATTAGATGATTTTCATGATGAAATTGTTGCGCGTCAAAATACAGTTTATAACGAATTATTACAATTTATTACTAATCAAAATTGGTCAGCTGCACTTAATCAGATCTATAAAATCCGCTATCTTGCTAGGTTGATTGAACAAATCGAAAAGTTACAAGAAAAGCAATTTGATTTATAATTTAAAATAAGTAACGTATCGATAGAGATAGATTAAATGGTATTATTACAGATCAGTGAACCAGGACAAACTCCACTACCACATCAGCGTCGCCTTGCGGTGGGGATTGATCTTGGCACAACGAATTCATTAGTAGCAACGGTTAGAAGTGGACAAGCAGAGGTATTGCCTGATTTAGAAGGTAATTCACTGTTGCCATCTGTTGTGCATTATGGTGTTGATCATGATGATAACCCCATTATTACGATTGGAAAAAATGCCAAAGACAACGCCGTTAATGATCCGCAAAATACAGTCAGCTCTATTAAACGATTAATGGGGCGAAGTTTATCTGATATAGACTTATCACATTTTCCTTATACTTTTTCACAAACTGAAAATGGTGTTCCTTTATTAAATTTGCCTAATGATCAAGTCAATCCAATACAAGTTTCATCAGAAATTCTGACAGCTTTAGCTGAGCGAGCAAAAGAGAGCTTGCAAGGTGAAATTGATGGTGTAGTTATTACTGTGCCTGCCTATTTTGATGATGCACAACGGCAAGCAACGAAAGATGCTGCAAAATTAGCTGGCTTGCATGTATTGCGTTTACTTAATGAGCCTACAGCTGCTGCTATTGCCTATGGTTTAGATTCAGGAAAGGAAGGTGTTATCGCTGTTTATGATTTAGGTGGTGGTACTTTTGATATTTCTATTTTGCGCTTAAATAAAGGTGTTTTTGAAGTCCTAGCAACCGGTGGTGATTCTGCACTTGGTGGTGATGATTTTGATCGGTTACTAGCTGACTATATAAAGAGGGAATTAGGGTTAGTTAATAATATAGACCCTTATATTAATCAAAAAATCAGTAACCAAGCGACTGAAATAAAGATTTTACTGAGTCGTCAAGATTCGGCTGTATTGTCGCTTGATAATCAGTCATTGACTATTACCCGCCAGCAATTTGAACAATTAATTGAGCCATTGGTTAAACGTACTTTGGCTGTTTGTCGCCGAGCGTTAAAAGATGCCGAGATTAGTGTGGATGAAGTGGTTGAAGTTGTTATGGTTGGTGGCTCAACTCGCGTGCCGTTAGTACGACAATCAGTCGCGAATTATTTTAAAACACATCCGTTAACATCTATTGATCCGGATAAAGTAGTTGCTATTGGTGCAGCTATTCAAGCTGATATTTTAGTTGGAAATAAACCTGATTCGGATATGTTATTGCTTGATGTGATCCCATTGTCGTTAGGCATTGAAATCATGGGCGAATTGGTTGAAAAAATTATTCCACGTAATAGTACGATCCCGTGTGCAAGGGCTCAAGAATTTACCACTTTTAAAGATGGTCAAACTGCGATGATGATTCATGTTTTACAAGGAGAACGTGAAAGTGTTGCTGACTGTCGATCGTTGGCTCGTTTTACATTGCAAGGTATCCCACCAATGCCAGCCGGCGGCGCGCACATTAGGGTGACTTTTCAAGTTGATGCCGATGGTTTATTAAATGTTACAGCAATGGAAAAATCGACGGGTATTGAAGCCACTATCCAAGTAAAACCTTCATATGGATTAACTGATAATGAAATTGCTGATATGATTCAAGATTCCATCAGTAATGCAGAGCAAGATAAACAGATTCGAATGCTTGCTGAACAAAAAGTTGAGGCTGCTAGAGTGCTTGAAAGCTTACAAAGTGCCTTAGATAAAGATGCTGACTTATTAAATGAAAAGGAACTGAACCTGATTTTAGCAGCTAAGCATCAATTACAAGTAGCGAGTGAATCAGATAATAGTTACGCAATTGAAAAGCAAATAAAAATTGTAGATAACGTGACACAAGATTTTGCTGCCAAGCGAATGGATAGGTCTATTCGTCATGCTTTAACTGGTCATAAAATTGATGATATTTAACTAACGAGATTATTATGCCAAAAATTACTTTTTTACCGAATGCCGATCTTTGCCCAGATGGAAAAACTGTTGAGGCACAAGAAGGCGAATCTATTTTAGAAGTGGCATTGCGCAATGATATTGAAATTGAGCATGCGTGTGAAATGTCATGTGCTTGTTCTACATGCCATTGTATTGTTCGCAAAGGGTTCGATTCTTTAGAAGAAAGTGATGAGCAAGAAGATGACATGCTAGACAAAGCGTGGGGTGTTGAACCTCATAGCCGTTTAAGTTGTCAAGCTCGTGTCACGAATCAAGATCTAGAGGTCGAAATTCCTAGATATAGCCTTAATCATGCCAAAGAAGATCATTAACTCGTTATCATAATAACGAATGATTACCCACTATATAAAAATAAATATTAAATCTGGTTAGTTGATTGAAATTTGATACCGATAAATCAATAACCAGAAAAATCGCTTTATCTTTAAATCTAAATATCTGTATTTATTTCTTGCCGTTAGTTAACTAAAGGAGTATAATCTATCCACTTTGTTTATTGCCTTTATATAAGCAAATGATAAAAAGATATAATCGTTATGTAGAAAATAGCTAATTATATCAACAATACTCCCGATCTGGGGGTTACGAAAAAGAACGGATTACACTCTCCTGTCAATCGAAACAGGGCAAGAGGAGTAGTCTTTTGTTATAACTTTTAAATAATGGAGCTCTGGTCTCATGTCGAACCAAAGAATCCGTATCCGGTTAAAAGCGTTTGATCATCGTTTGATTGATCAATCAACTGCTGAAATTGTAGAAACTGCGAAGCGCACTGGTGCGCAAGTTCGTGGTCCTATTCCATTACCGACACGCAAAGAGCGTTTTACTGTATTGATTTCTCCGCACGTTAATAAAGATGCGCGTGATCAATACGAGATTCGCACTCATAAACGTCTAGTTGATATTGTTGAGCCAACTGAAAAAACAGTTGATGCTTTAATGCGTCTAGATCTTGCTGCCGGTGTTGATGTGCAGATCAGTTTAGGTTAATCCTAAGCTGAATGATTGAGAGGTCGAAACAATGATTGGTTTAATCGGTCGTAAAGTAGGAATGACACGTATCTTCACTGAAGAAGGTGTTTCTATTCCTGTCACCGTAGTTGAAGTTCAAAGCAACCGTGTTACTCAAGTTAAAACACTTGATAATGATGGTTATCAAGCTATTCAGGTTACTACTGGCAGCAAAAAAGCAAGTCGCGTAAACAAGCCTGAAGCAGGTCATTTCGCTAAGGCTGGCGTTGAAGCTGGTCGTGGTCTATGGGAGTTTCGTTTTGAAGAAGGCGAATTTACTGTAGGTCAAAGTATTAACGTTGATATTTTCACAGACGTTAAAAAAGTTGATGTTACTGGAACATCTAAAGGTAAAGGTTTTGCTGGCGTAACTAAACGTTGGAATTTCCGTACTCAAGATGCAACTCATGGTAACTCTTTGGCACACCGTGGTCATGGCTCTATCGGTCAAAACCAAACTCCAGGTAAAGTGTTCAAAGGTCGTAAAATGGCAGGTCACTTAGGTAATGAACGTGTAACCGTTCAAAACTTAGATATTGTACGTGTTGATGCTGAACGCAATCTTTTATTAATTAAAGGTGCAGTTCCTGGCGCAATCAATAGTGACGTAATTGTTAAACCGGCAATCAAGGCTTAACGTCGAGGAGATAGAGATGGAATTAGTAGTAAAAGACGCGCAAGCGCTTTCTGTTTCCGAAACTACCTTCGGACGTGAGTTTAATGAAGCGTTAGTTCATCAAGTAGTTGTTGCTTATGCATCTGCTGCTCGTCAGGGCTCTCGCGCACAAAAAACTCGTGCAGAAATCGCTGGTTCAGGCAAAAAACCATGGCGTCAAAAAGGCACAGGTCGTGCTCGTGCAGGTTCTGTTAAGAGCCCAATTTGGCGTAGTGGTGGTGTGACATTTGCAGCAAAACCACAAGATCATAGCCAAAAAGTTAACCGTAAAATGTATCGTGGTGCATTAAAGAGTATTTTCTCTGAATTAGTGCGTCAAGAACGTTTAGTTGTGGTTGAAACATTTACTGTTGAAGCACCTAAGACTAAATTATTAACTCAGAAATTAAATGATATGAACCTTAATGATGTTCTTATTATCGCTTCTGAAGTTGATGAAAATCTTTTCTTAGCAGCACGCAACTTACATAAAGTTGATGTGCGTGATGTGGCAGGTATTGATCCAGTTAGTTTGATTGCATTTGACAAAGTGGTTATCACTGTTGATGCTGTTAAACAAGTAGAGGAGATGTTAGCATGATTCGTGAAGAGCGTCTGCTTAAAGTCCTGCGAGCACCACATGTTTCTGAAAAAGCATCTATTTCAATGGAAAAAACAAATACATTAGTATTGAAAGTTGCTAAAGATGCTACTAAGAGAGAGATTAAAGCCGCAGTTGAACAACTATTTGAAGTTAAAGTAGATGACGTTAATACTCTTGTTGTTAAAGGTAAAGTTAAACGTCGTGGTCAACAAATCGGTCGCCGTAGCGACTGGAAAAAAGCTTACGTTACTTTAGCAGAAGGTCAAAATTTAGACCTTGCTGGCGTCGCTGAGTAATTCGGAGGAGTAAGAACAATGGCAGTTGTTAAGTGTAAACCTACATCTCCGGGTCGTCGCCACGTTGTTAAAGTGGTTAACCCAGAGTTGCATAAAGGTAAGCCTTATGCACCGTTGCTTGATTCAAAAAGCAAAACTGGTGGTCGCAATAATAATGGTCGTATCACTACCCGTCATATTGGTGGTGGTCATAAACAACATTATCGTATTGTCGATTTTAAGCGTAATAAAGATGGTATTCCAGCAGTTGTTGAGCGTTTGGAATATGATCCAAACCGTAGTGCAAATATTGCATTGGTTTTATATAAAGACGGTGAACGTCGTTATATTTTAGCGCCTAAAGGCTTAAAAGCAGGTGATCAGATCCAATCTGGTGTTGATGCATCGATTAAAACAGGTAACTGTTTACCAATGCGCAATATTCCAGTAGGTTCTACCGTGCATAATATTGAAATGAAACCAGGTAAAGGCGGACAACTTGCTCGCTCTGCTGGTAGTTATGTTCAAATCGTTGCGCGTGATGGTGCTTATGTAACATTACGTCTACGTTCAGGTGAAATGCGTAAAGTATTATCTGATTGCCGCGCCACTGTTGGTGAAGTGGGTAATTCAGAGCATATGCTTCGCGTATTAGGTAAAGCGGGTGCATCGCGTTGGCGTGGTATTCGTCCTACTGTTCGTGGTACAGCAATGAACCCGGTAGACCATCCACATGGTGGTGGTGAAGGTCGTAACTTTGGTAAACATCCTGTGTCTCCATGGGGTCAAAAAGCCAAAGGATTGAAAACGCGTAGCAACAAACGTACTGATAAGTATATTGTTCGCCGTCGCAATAAGAAATAATTAATATAGAGGATTAGCTATGCCACGTTCTCTCAAGAAGGGTCCTTTCATTGACCTACACTTGCTGAAGAAGGTAGAGAAAGCGGTGGAAAGCGGGGACAAGAAACCAATTCGTACTTGGTCCCGTCGTTCAACGATCTTTCCTAATATGATCGGATTGACCATCGCTGTCCATAATGGTCGTCAGCACGTTCCAGTTTATGTTTCCGACGAAATGGTTGGTCATAAATTGGGTGAATTCGCGCCGACTCGTACTTATCGCGGTCACGCAGCCGATAAGAAAGCTAAGAAGAAATAAGTAGGAGAAAGAGATGGAAACAATTGCAAAGTACCGCCACGCTCGTTCTTCTGCACAAAAAGTTCGCTTAGTTGCAGATCTTGTTCGCGGTAAGAATGTGTCTCAGGCACTAGATATTTTAACGTACACCAATAAAAAAGCGGCTGTACTTGTTAAAAAAGTATTAGAGTCTGCTATTGCTAATGCAGAGCATAACGATGGTGCTGATATTGATGATCTAAAAGTTGCGAAAATTTTCGTAGATGAAGGCCCAACCATGAAGCGTATTATGCCTCGTGCGAAAGGTCGTGCAGATCGAATTTTGAAGCGTACGAGTCACATCACCGTGATCGTTTCAGATCGCTAGGCTGGAGAATAGCAATGGGTCAAAAAGTAAATCCAAATGGTATCCGTTTAGGCATCGTCAAGCCTTGGACATCTACATGGTATTCGGGTACAAAGACATTCGCTGATAATTTAGAAAGTGATTTTAGAGTGCGTGAATTCTTGAACAAAGAATTAGCACAAGCGTCAATCTCTAAGATTGTGATCGACCGTTCAGCAGAAACTAACGTTCGTATTACTATCCACACTGCTCGTCCGGGTATTGTGATTGGTAAAAAAGGCGAGGACGTTGAAAAATTACGTAATGCCGTAGCTTCTATTGTCAATAAATATAAAGACAAAAGAGAAAAACGTGATGTTGCAGTACAAATTAATATTGCTGAAGTTCGTAAACCAGAACTTGATGCAAAATTAGTTGCTGATAGTATCACTTCTCAATTAGAACGCCGTGTTATGTTCCGTCGTGCTATGAAACGTGCGGTTCAAAATGCAATGAAGGCGGGTGCTAAAGGTATCAAAGTTGAAGTAAGTGGTCGTTTAGGCGGCGCTGAAATTGCTCGTAGCGAATGGTATCGTGAAGGTCGTGTACCTTTACACACATTACGAGCGGACATCGACTATGGTTTGTCTGAAGCATTAACTACCTATGGTATTATTGGTGTTAAAGTGTGGATCTTCAAAGGTGAGATCCTTGGTGGTATGGCTGCCGTTGAACAAGCAGAAAAACAACCTGCTGCTCAACCGAAAAAGCAGCGAAAAGGCCGAAAACAATAAGGAGCGTCGCTGATGTTACAACCAAAGCGTACAAAATTCCGTAAAGTGCACAAGGGCCGCAATCGTGGTCTTGCTGTAAGTACTGATGTTAGTTTCGGTACATTCGGTCTTAAGGCTGTAGGTCGTGGTCGTTTGACTGCGCGCCAGATCGAAGCAGCACGTCGTGCAATGACTCGTGCAGTTAAGCGTCAAGGTAAAATCTGGATTCGAGTTTTCCCTGATAAACCAATTACCGAAAAACCACTTGCAGTGCGTATGGGTAAAGGTAAGGGTAACGTTGAATACTGGGTTGCTCAGATTCAACCAGGTAAAGTCCTTTATGAAATGGACGGTGTACCGGAAGAAGTTGCTCGTGAAGCATTTGCGTTGGCAGCTGCAAAACTGCCAATTAAAACCACCTTTGTGATTAAGACGGTGATGTAAATGAAAGCAAAAGAGCTACGCGAAAAAAGCGTTGAAGAGTTAAATACTGAACTTCTTAATTTATTACGTGAGCAATTTAACTTACGTATGCAATTAGCTGGAGGTCAGTTAACACAGACTCATATGTTAAAACAAGTGCGTCGTAATATTGCACGTGTTAAAACGTTATTAACTGAGAAGGCGGGTGCGTAATATGACTACTGAAGTAAAAATTCGTACTCAGCAAGGTCGTGTTATTAGCGACAAAATGGATAAATCTATTACTGTTGCTATTGAACGTAAAGTGAAGCATCCGTTATATGGTAAGTTCATTAAACGTACGACTAAATTGCATGTACATGATGAAAACAACGAGTGTGGTATTGGTGATACTGTAGAAATTAAAGAGTGTCGTCCATTATCAAAAACCAAATCTTGGACTCTTGTTCGAATCGTTGAAAAAGCAGTTATCTAATCTTTTTTGATTAAAAACTGTACATAATATAATAAACGGCTGAGTGGCCGTTTATTTTATGCTATCCATTTTATTTGAGTGGTGTTATACTATGCGCCCTCACGTAAGTGGGTTTTTGGTTGTCTATTCTTATCCATGGTAGTTGAGGTGGATGAAGGTAGATTAGACAATAATTTATTTATACGGAGCATTAAAATGATCCAAGAACAGACAAGGCTAGATGTTGCCGATAACTCTGGCGCACGTAGTGTAATGTGTATCAAAGTTCTCGGTGGATCGCACCGTCGTTATGCAGCGGTTGGTGATATCATCAAAGTTACCATTAAAGAAGCAATTCCACGTGGTAAAGTTAAAAAAGGTGATGTGCTTAAAGCTGTTGTAGTGCGCACTAGAAAAGGTGTTCGTCGTCCTGATGGATCTGTCATTCGTTTCGATCGTAACGCTTGTGTTATTTTAAACAATAACAGTGAGCAACCGATTGGTACGCGTATTTTTGGACCGGTCACTCGTGAACTTCGTTCTGAGAAGTTTATGAAGATCATTTCATTAGCACCAGAAGTACTGTAAGGAGCGGGTAATGGCAGCGAAAATCCGTCGAGAAGATGAAGTTATCGTGTTAACCGGTAAAGATAAAGGTAAACGCGGTAAAGTAAAAAGCGTTTTGTCTACAGGCAAAGTGATTGTTGAAGGTATTAATTTGGTGAAAAAACATCAAAAACCAGTACCTGCATTAAATCAAGAAGGTGGAATTGTTGAAAAAGAAGCAGCAATTAATGTTTCTAACGTAGCAATTTTCAACCCAGCTACAGGCAAAGCAGATCGCGTAGGCTTTCGTATTGAAGACGGCAAAAAAGTCCGTTTTTATAAGTCTACTAATGAATTAATCAATTAAGTAATTTGGAGTGTACGATGGCGAAACTGCATGATTACTACAAAGCACAGGTAGTAAATAAACTGCAAGAACAGTTTGGCTACAAATCTGTCATGCAAGTCCCTCGGATCGAAAAGATCACCTTGAATATGGGTGTGGGTGAAGCAATTACTGATAAGAAATTATTAGATAATGCGGTTGCAGATTTAGCTGCAATCAGTGGTCAAAAACCACTTGTCACAAAAGCACGCAAATCAGTTGCTGGTTTTAAAATCCGTCAAGGGTATCCTATTGGTTGTAAAGTCACTTTACGTGGCGAACGTATGTGGGAATTTTTTGAACGTCTAGTTTATATTGCTCTTCCTCGTACTCGAGATTTTCGTGGTTTAAGCGCAAAATCTTTTGATGGTCGTGGTAACTATAGCATGGGTGTTCGTGAGCAAATCGTTTTCCCTGAAATCGATTATGATAAAGTTGATCGTGTTCGTGGTTTAGATATTACTATCACAACAAGTGCACAATCAGATGAAGAAGGCCGAGCTTTATTATCTGCCTTTAACTTCCCATTTCGTAAGTAAGGTAGGGCATAATGGCTAAACAATCAATGATTGAACGCGACAAGAAACGCGTAAAGCTAGCAGAAAAATATTTTGCAAAGCGTCAAGAATTAAAAGCGATTATCTCTGATCTTAATGCATCAGATGAAGATCGTTGGAATGCAGTGCTTAAATTGCAAACGCTTCCTCGTGATTCTAGTCCATCACGTCAACGTCGTCGTTGTCGTCAAACTGGTCGTCCTCATGGCGTCCTTCGTAAGTTTGGTTTAAGCCGTATTAAGGTTCGTGAGTCAGCCATGCGTGGTGAGATTCCTGGTCTTAAAAAGGCAAGTTGGTAATCAGGGGAGTGTTATAGATGAGCATGCAAGATCCTATAGCAGATATGTTGACCCGTATTCGTAACGGTCAATCTGCGAATAAAGTTGCAGTCACCATGCCTTCCTCTAAGCTAAAAGTGGCAATTGCCAATGTGCTAAAAGAAGAAGGTTATATTGGGGACTATAAAGTTGTTGGTGACACTAAGCCAGAATTGGAAATCACTTTAAAATATTTCCAAGGCAAAGCTGTTGTAGAAAGTATCAAACGTGTTAGCCGTCCAGGTTTACGTATTTATAAACGTAAAGATGAATTACCAAAAGTTATGGCTGGACTAGGTATTGCGGTTGTTTCTACTTCTAAAGGTGTTATGACTGATCGTGCAGCACGCCAAGCAGGTCTTGGTGGTGAAATTATCTGCTACGTAGCGTAAGGGAGAAAAAGATGTCTCGTGTTGCAAAAGCACCTGTCGTTGTTCCTGCTGGCGTAGAGGTAAAACTCAATGGTCAGGTAATTACGATTAAAGGTAAAAATGGCGAGTTATCTCGCACAATAAATAATGCTGTTGTGATTAATCAAGAAGAAGGTCAAATTAAATTTGCTCCTCGTGATGGATTTGCAGATGCTTGGGCTCAAGCTGGTACTGCTCGTGCATTGATTAACGCAATGGTTATTGGTGTTACTGAAGGTTTTACTAAAAAACTTCAGCTAGTTGGTGTCGGTTATCGTGCACAAGTAAAAGGTAATGCAATTGGTTTATCTCTTGGATATTCACATCCAATTGAACATCAATTACCTGCAGGTGTAACAGCTGAATGTCCTTCTCAAACTGAAATCGTACTAAAAAGTGCTGATAAACAGTTAATTGGACAAGTAGCTGCTGATATCCGTGCTTATCGTCGTCCTGAGCCTTATAAAGGTAAAGGTGTTCGTTACGCAGATGAAGTTGTGCGTACTAAAGAAGCTAAGAAAAAGTAAGGTAACACTATGGATAAGAAATCAGCTCGTATCCGTCGTGCAACTAAAGCGCGTCGCAAGATGCATGAACTACTTGCAACTCGCTTAGTGGTTCATCGCACTCCGCGTCATATTTATGCGCAGATTATCGCACCAAACGGATCAGAAGTACTGGCAGCCGCTTCTACATTAGAAAAAGCTATCAGTGAAAGTTTAAAATACACCGGAAACAAAGATGCAGCAGCAGCGGTTGGTAAAGCAATTGCTGAACGTGCATTAGCGAAAGATATCAAAGAAGTTTCATTTGATCGTTCGGGTTTCCAATATCATGGTCGAGTTCAGGCGCTAGCAGATGCTGCTCGCGAAGCTGGCCTACAGTTCTAAGGTAGGAGTTAAAGATGTCAAACATCGAAAAACAAGCTGGTGAACTGCAGGAAAAACTAATCGCAGTTAACCGAGTTTCTAAAACCGTAAAAGGTGGTCGTATTTTTAGTTTTTCTGCACTAACAGTTGTTGGTGACGGTAATGGCCGCGTAGGTTTTGGATATGGTAAAGCACGTGAAGTGCCAGCAGCAATTCAAAAAGCAATGGAAAAAGCACGTCGTAACATGATTAACGTTGCTTTAAATAACGATACTTTACAGCATCCTGTTAAAGGTGCTCACACAGGTTCTCGTGTTTATATGCAACCAGCGTCAGAAGGTACTGGTATTATCGCCGGTGGTGCAATGCGTGCTGTTTTAGAAGTTGCAGGTGTTCGTAACGTTTTAGCTAAGGCATATGGTTCTACTAACCCAATTAATGTGGTTCGTGCAACAATTGATGGCTTAGAAAATATGAAATCACCTGAAATGGTTGCTGCTAAGCGTGGTAAAACCGTCGAAGAAATTTTGGGGTAATTAGCCATGGCAAAAACAATTAAAATTACACAAACCCGTAGTTCTATTGGTCGTCTACCGAAGCATAAAGCGACGTTAGTTGGTCTTGGATTACGTCGTATTGGTCATACTGTTGAGCGTGAAGATACACCTGCGATTCGCGGTATGGTAAACCAAGTTTATTACATGGTTAAAGTAGAGGAGTAATAGTAATGCGTTTAAATACTTTATCTCCTGCTGAAGGTTCAAAGCATGCACCAAAACGTCTAGGCCGAGGAATCGGTTCTGGTTTAGGTAAAACAGGTACTCGTGGTATTAAAGGTCAAAAATCTCGTTCAGGCGGTGGCGTTCGTCGCGGTTTTGAGGGTGGTCAAATGCCTTTATATCGTCGCTTACCTAAATTTGGTTTTACCTCTCGTAAAGCTCAAGTTACAGCTCAAGTTCGTCTTTCAGATCTAATGAAAGTTGAAGGCGATATTGTTGACCTAAATAGCTTAAAAGTTGCAAATGTGATTAACTCACAAATTGAATATGCAAAAATCATGTTATCTGGTGAAGTAACTAAACCAGTAACTGTTCGTGGTATTCGTGTAACTAAAGGTGCTAAAGCTGCAATTGAAGCTGCTGGCGGAAAAATTGAGGAATAAGTAGAAAGATGGCAAAGCAACCAGGATTAGATTTTCAAAGTGCACGAGGTGGCAGTGGTGAACTCAAAAGGCGTTTGATGTTTGTGCTTTTAGCGCTTATTGTTTTTCGTCTTGGTTCTTACATTCCTGTTCCTGGTATTGATACTAAAGCGTTATCGGACTTACTAACACGAGCATCATCAAATGGTCTTGTGGGTATGTTCAATATGTTCTCTGGTGGTGCTTTAAGCCGTGCTTCAATTTTTGCTTTAGGGATAATGCCTTATATTTCTGCATCAATTATTGTACAGTTATTAACGGCAATTAGCCCTAAATTAGCAGAATTAAAGAAAGAAGGTGAATCTGGTCGTAAAAAAATTAGTCAGTACACTCGTTATGGCACATTAGCTTTAGCGATTATACAGGCTGTTGGTATTGCGACTGGTTTACCGAATATTCCTGATTATGGTCACGTTGTGATTAATCCAGGATTTTCTTTCTATTTTATTGCATCGGTTAGCTTAGTTACTGGCACTATGTTTCTTATGTGGTTGGGTGAGCAGATTACTGAACGAGGTGTAGGTAATGGTATTTCAATCATTATCTTTGCAGGTATCGTGGCAAGTCTTCCTCATGCTATTTATGAAACAATTGAACAAGCTCGCTCTGGTTCATTGCATCCGATTTTATTATTAGTTGTTGCTGCATTAGTGGTCGGTGTAACTTATTTTGTTGTGTTTGTTGAGCGTGGTCAACGACGAATTGTTGTTAATTATGCACAACGACAACAAGGTCGTCGTGTTTACGCTGCGCAAAGTACGCATTTACCATTAAAGATTAATATGGCAGGCGTTATTCCTGCAATATTTGCTTCAACAATTGCTATGTTACCATCAATGATGGCTGCTTGGTTCCAAGGAGATGGTGAAGGATGGAGATATATTATGGTACTTATCAATCAATATTTCTCTCATGATCAACCGTTATACATAATCTTTTTTGCAGTAGCGATTATTTTCTTCTGTTTCTTCTATACAGCATTGGTTTTCAATCCTAGAGAAACAGCAGATCAGCTTAAAAAATCTGGTGCATTTATTCCAGGTATTCGTCCAGGTGAACAAACATCTAAGTATATTGACAAAGTAATGACTCGTTTAACGCTAATTGGCGCAATCTACATTACTTTTGTATGTTTGGTTCCAATGTTTATGACAAGCGCGATGAAAGTTCCTGTTCAGTTTGGCGGAACATCTTTATTAATCGTTGTTGTTGTAATCATGGATTTTATGGCACAAGTACAGACTTTAATGATGCCAAATCGTTATGAGTCAGTGTTAAAGAAAGCGAACCTTAAAGGCTACGGCCGATAAGTTAGCCAGAAGTTACGGAGAAAAACATGAAAGTTCGTGCTTCAGTCAAGAAATTATGCAGAAATTGTAAAATCATCAAACGTAATGGCATTGTTCGTGTTATTTGCGTTGAAGGTAAACATAAACAACGTCAAGGTTAATTTATTTAACTGGAAAGTTGTGCTTTTGCATATTTTACTTGCCAAAGTATAGTAAAGCTGGCTAGAATAGCCAGCCTAGATTTATTTGTGAATTCACTGTTTGAGTATCCTGAAAACGGGCTTTTCAGTATGGTGAATTCACTAAACATTAACAATAAAGGAGTGCATAGTGGCCCGTATAGCAGGCATTAACATTCCTGATCAACAACATGCTGTAATTGCTTTACAAGCTATTTATGGTATCGGAAGTACCCGCGCTAAGACAATTTGTGCTGAAGCTGGTATTGCTGAACATGTGAAGATCAGAGAACTATCTGAAGATCAGATTGAAAAGTTACGTGAACAAGTCGCTAAATTCACAGTTGAAGGTGATTTACGTCGTGAAGTAACTATGAGTATCAAGCGTTTATTAGACCTTGGTTGTTATCGTGGCATGCGTCACCGTCGTGGACTTCCAGTCCGTGGTCAACGCACAAAGACTAACGCTCGTACCCGTAAGGGACCGCGTAAGCCAATCAAGAAATAATTGAGGTATAATTAAATGGCAAAGACACCTGTTCGTACACGTAAACGTGTAAAAAAGCAAGTTTCTGATGGTATAGCTCATATTCATGCATCATTCAACAATACAATCGTAACTATTACCGATCGTCAAGGTAATGCGTTAGGTTGGGCAACCGCTGGTGGTTCTGGTTTCCGTGGCTCTCGTAAATCAACACCTTTTGCAGCTCAAGTGGCCGCAGAACGTTGTGCTGAAGCCGTCAAAGATTACGGAATTAAGAATCTAGAAGTTATGGTTAAAGGACCTGGTCCTGGTCGTGAGTCAACAATTCGTGCATTAAATGCAGCGGGTTATCGCATCACTAACATTACTGATGTTACTCCGATTCCTCATAACGGTTGTCGTCCACCAAAGAAACGTCGTGTTTAATTTTTTATTAAACATTGAATGTTTAGGATTATTGGAGAAATAAAATGGCAAGATATTTGGGACCAAAACTCAAATTAAGTCGCCGTGAAGGTACAGATTTATTCCTTAAGTCTGGCGTCCGAGCGATTGATAGTAAATGTAAATTAGAACAAGCTCCTGGACAGCATGGTGCGCGTAAACCGCGTTTATCCGATTATGGTGTTCAGTTACGTGAAAAACAAAAAGTTAGACGTATTTATGGAATTTTAGAACGTCAATTCCGTAATTACTACAAAAGTGCAGCGCGTATTAAAGGCAACACTGGTGAAAACCTACTTGGTCTTTTAGAACGTCGCTTAGATAACGTTGTTTATCGCATGGGATTTGGTGCAACTCGCGCTGAAGCTCGTCAATTAGTTAGTCATAAAGCTGTTCTTGTTAATGGTCGCGTTGTGAACATTGCATCTTATCAAGTATCACCTGAAGATGTGATTAGTGTTCGCGAAAAATCAAAAAAACAAGCACGTATTAAAGCCGCTTTAGAGCTAGCTGAACAACGTGAAAAACCAACATGGTTAGAAGTTGATGCTAGCAAAATGGAAGGTGTGTTTAAACGCTTACCAGAACGTTCAGATTTATCAGCTGACATCAACGAACATTTGATCGTCGAACTTTACTCTAAGTAAAGTTTAGCACTTAAGAGAGGACATAATGCAGGGTTCTGTAACAGAGTTTTTAAAACCTCACCTAGTTGATGTTGTTCAATACAGTCAGACACATGCCAAAGTGACTTTAGAGCCGCTTGAGCGTGGTTTTGGCCATACTTTAGGTAATGCACTACGCCGCATTTTATTATCATCTATGCCGGGATATGCAGTAACCGAAGTTGAAATTGACGGTGTTCTGCATGAGTACAGTACTAAAGAAGGCGTTCAAGAAGATGTACTTGATATCCTGCTTAATTTGAAAAAATTAGCAGTACGTGTACATACTAAAGATGATGTTATGCTGACTTTAAATAAATCAGGTATTGGTGCAGTAACCGCATCAGATATCACTCATGATGGTGATGTTGAAATTGTTAATCCTGATTTAGTAATTTGTCATCTTACTGATGCCAATGCTTCAATTAGTATGCGTATTCGTGTACAACGAGGACGTGGTTATGTCCCTGCTTCTGCTCGCGTTAAGTCAGAAGATGAAGATCGACCAATTGGTCGTCTGTTAGTTGATGCATGTTATAGTCCTGTAGAGCGCATTGCATATTCTGTTGATGCTGCTCGTGTGGAACAACGTACGGATTTAGATAAACTAGTTATCGATATGGAAACCAATGGTACTATCGATCCTGAAGAATCTATTCGTCGTGCATCGACTATTTTGGCTGAACAACTTGAAGCTTTCGTTGATTTACGTGATGTACGTCAACCAGAAGTTAAAGAAGATAAACCGGAATTTGATCCAATTCTATTACGTCCAGTAGATGATTTGGAATTAACTGTTCGGTCTGCTAATTGCTTAAAAGCAGAAGCAGTTCATTATATTGGTGATTTAGTACAACGTACTGAAGTTGAGTTACTTAAAACCCCTAATCTTGGTAAGAAATCACTTACTGAAATTAAGGACGTACTCGCATCTCGTGGTTTATCTTTAGGCATGCGTCTTGAGAACTGGCCACCAGCAAGTATTGTTGAAGACTAAGATAAAATTTATATAAGAAGGATAAAGTTATGCGCCATCGTAAAAGTGGTCGTCAACTGAACCGAAATAGCAGCCATCGTCAAGCAATGTTTCGTAACATGACTAGTTCACTTGTTGAACATGAAATCATCAAAACTACATTGCCTAAAGCAAAAGAGTTGCGTCGTGTTGTTGAACCGTTAATTACGCTAGCCAAAAGCGATAGCGTAGCTAATCGCCGTTTGGCTTTTGCTCGTATCCGTGATAAAGATACAGTTAAAAAATTATTTTCAGATTTAGGTCCACGTTTTGCTACCCGTCCTGGTGGTTATGTACGTATTTTAAAATGTGGTTTCCGTGATGGAGATAATGCTCCAATGGCTTATATCGAGTTAGTTGATCGTCCTGCAGTAGAAGCAGAAGCAACAGCTGAATAGTTTTAAATCATTGTGAACTAAAACCGGCTTTGTGCCGGTTTTTTATTTTCTAAATTTATATTCATTATACCTTGATTGACTAATTGATAAGCTTATATAAGATAGGCTATCAATCCATCCACTTGCTACTATCAATGGCAATACCATGCATGATTACCTGTTGGATAGTCAAATTATTAAATAGCAGTGATTGATGGACGATTCAAATGTTATTAATAATGAGGTGGTGGTGTTTCTTCAGATAAATTAGCAATATTTGATGGTTGCGTTGCTTGTAGCTTTTGGGACAATAAAACCAACTGTTCTTTTAATTTACTCACATCAGCTTGAAGATTGGTAACCATCTGATTAAGTTCTTCAATGGTGACTTCTTGAAAAGCGACTTTGGTTTCAAGTAATTCTAATTGTTTATTCATAGCATAGATTCATATATAAGTTAGTCGATCAAGTTACATTGTAAGTAAAAACAGCTACGAAATCCATCCGCGTTCAGCAAAAGAGACATATTCGCCCTTACCAATAACAATATGATCTATAACTCGAACATCAATTAATTCACAAACTTCTTCTATTTTTTGAGTAAGATGACGATCTGCTTGACTGGGCTCCGCCATACCTGAGGGATGATTATGGGCTAAAATTAATGCGGCTGCATTATGTTGTAATGCTCGTCTTGCTACTTCGCGTGGGTGTACTTCTACACAATTATAGGTACCGACAAACATCTCTTCTGACGAAATGACATGATGTTGATTATCTAAAAAAATCACCATAAAAATTTCACGATCTTTATTGGCTAATCGACTTGCTAAATAGTGGTGTGTGACAGATGGTGAAGAAAGTGAATTTTCGTGCGTCATTTTCACTTTCAAATAACGGGATGAGAGTTCAACAACTGCTTTTAGCTGCGTATATTTAGCCGTGCCTAGGCCATGTTTTTGGCAAAAATCACGATGACTTGCATTAATTAAATTATACAAAGAGCCAAAATCATTTAATAGATTTTGTGATAATTCCAAAACAGGCGAATTATGAGTGCCTGTCCGTAAAAATAAAGCCAACAGTTCAGCATCACTTAATGTTTCGACACCAAATTTCAACAGCTTTTCACGCGGCATTAATTGGGAACGTTCTAAGGACATTGTACTTTTATTTTATTTAATGACTAAAAGTAAATTATTAATAGATTGGCTAATTAGATAAACTCAATAAAGAAAATATTACGACTTATTTCACAAAAAACTAACCAGTTTTGCACAAAAAGAAAAAGCGCTGTATAGCGCTTTTTAATATCAATAAGTGATAAAAACTAGTGACAGCCACATCCGCCATGGCCACCGCCACAGCAACCGTGAGCTTCATCATCATCATCGTGATCATGACCGCCACAACCGCAGCTACCGTGCCCATGATCGTGACCGTGAGCACCATGAATATGACCGTGTGCGATTTCTTCTTCTGTTGCATCACGAATAGCGAGAACTTCGACATTAAACTGCAGATCTTGTCCTGCTAACATATGATTACCGTCAACTGTCACCGTATCGCCATCAATGGCCGTGATTTCAACGGGTAAAGAGCCGTGATCGGTATCAGCAAAAAATCGCATACCGACTTCTAGCTCATCAACACCAACAAACACATCGCGTGGAACATTTTGGACCAGTGCATCATTAAAATCACCATAAGCGTTAATGATTTCGACATCAAATTTATCGCCAACTTGATGGCCTTCTAATGCTTTTTCTAAATCTTGTAATAAATTACCGGCACCTTGTAAATATTCAAGCGGTGCAGCAGCTGTAGCTTCATCAACTAACACACCATCTTTAGTGCGCACTTGGTATGCTAAACTGACTACTTTATTTTTTGCTATTTTCATTTTTTCTCCAACAGACTTGTATTGAGCAAATTACTTTAGATTTTAGCGGAAAAAAGAAGTTATGTATTCTAAATTTTCTATTTCGCCCAAAACTAACAAAAGAATAACATAACGCAGTAAGATAATAATTGGTTATTTATTATCATTAAAAAAGGCATCAAAATAATGGTTGATGCCTTTTTTGAGTTTTAAAAATTAATCTTATTTAAGTTCTAACTCATTCATTGCCGCAATGCTAAATCCACCGTCGACATGAATGACTTCACCGGTAATACCTGAAGCTAAATTAGAACATAAAAATGCCGCTGAATTACCCACATCTTCGGTTGTCACAGTACGACGAATTGGCGTGACTGATTCGCAGTGAGATAGCATCTTTTTAAAGTCCTTAATGCCAGATGCTGCAAGCGTACGGATTGGACCAGCAGAAATACCATTAACACGAACACCCTCAGGCCCCATTGCATTTGCCATATAGCGCACATTGGCTTCTAATGATGCTTTAGCAAGACCCATCACATTATAATTAGGGATTGCACGTTCAGCACCAAGGTAAGAAAGTGTTACTAATGCTGAATTTGGATTTAGCATTGAACGACATGCTTTAGCCATAGCCACAAAGCTATAAGAGCTAATATCGTGAGCAATAGCAAAACCTTCACGGGTAACGGCATTAACATAATCGCCATCTAATTGATCACCTGGTGCGAAAGCGATAGCATGAACAAAACCATCGAATTTATCCCATGTTTTTGCAAGTTCAGTAAATAGTTCAGTAATGCTTTCATCGTGCGCGACATCACAAGGTAGCACGATTTTTGAACCAAAATCAGCGGCAAACTCCTCAACACGACCTTTTAATTTATCGTTTTGGTAAGTAAAAGCAAGTTCAGCACCTTCACGATGCATTGCTTGTGCAATACCGTAAGCAATTGAACGGTTACTTGCAACACCAGTAACGAGTATACGTTTACCTGTTAAAAATCCCATAAATTATTCCTCTAATGTTTTCACTATATAGTCTAGGATGGTGACGATTATATGTTGATCAAGTCAACTTCGCCACAATAAATTCAATTTTAGCAAATTGCTTTCAATTAAAAACAAAGTGATCAACGATGGTTTACAACCTTAATAACCAACCATCACCGTTAGATTGCCGTGTCTAATCGGTATTAAGTTTTTCGCCAACAGAAAACCAAGATTGACGTGAGTTTAACAAATCTTGTGCCGACATCGGCTTTTTCCCTGCAGGTTGTAAAAGCGTCATATTCAAAGCATGTTGGCTAGTGGCAATACAAATACCATTTTTATTGGCTTGCAAAATCGTCCCCGCCGGCTGTTTTGAGTCCATTTTCACAACATGAGCTTGCCACACCTTAACCGATTCACCGTTAACATCAAAAAAACTAACAGGCCATGGATTAAAAGCCCGAACGCAACGCTCAAGTTGCTCGGCAGGCAAATTCCAATCGAGTTTAGCTTCTTGCTTTGATAATTTTTCGGCATAAGTTGCTTGTGACGGATCTTGCTTTTCGGGTTGGATTTTTTGTTCAGTAATGAGCGCCAACGTATCGAGCAACGCTTGCGGTCCTAATTGTGCCAGTTTATCGTATAGTGATGCACTGGTATCGGTTTGCTCGATTGGACAGGTCAGCTTATATAACATATCACCCGTATCAAGCCCTGCATCCATCTGCATAATGGTAATACCTGTTTGCTCATCGCCTGCCCAACATGCACGCTGAATTGGTGCTGCACCACGCCAACGGGGTAATAACGAACCGTGCACATTTAGACAGCCTAATCTAGGCATATCCAATACTGCTTGTGGCAAAATCAACCCATAGGCAACCACAATCATAATATCGGCATTGAGATCAGCAATGATTTTTTGATTTTCTTCTTTTTTAAGGGTTACAGGTTGATAAACGGGCAGATTATATTCCATTGCGAGTTGCTTAACAGGGCTAGCCGTCAGCTTATTGCCACGCCCCGCTGGACGATCGGGTTGGGTAAAAACGGCAATCACATTATGTTCAGAACCAACAAGCGCCTTTAAATGAGTGGCGGCAAAATCGGGGGTACCGGCAAAAATAATATTTAATGGTTTAGTGGCATTAGGCATAAGTATTGTATCCATAATCGAAAAATAACACTAATTATACCCGAAACTTAATTAAGAATCTTTAAGCAAAAGGGGATGGTTTAGTTTAGGGGGAGTGGTTTCGGAGGTTTATGATTAAGTGATCAAAATGGCGACAAAGGCCTGACCGAATCAGGGAATTAAAACGAACATCCTAACGCCCATGCTTGGGTTGCAAATGTGGCCAATGGCCAAACTCACTTTGCTATCGGCATATTCTGATGCCGGAGCAAGGCAAACAACATAACCTTGGGGTGTTTTTGTGCGTTGTTTTTTTGTTAAAAAACAACGCAATTACCACTCAAAAATCGGTCAGGAAAGGTATTGATTTTATTGAAGTTTTTGTTTGGTGTTTTTTAGCCAAAAAACACCGACAAAAGCTTAACCTTATACATCTAACAAAATTTTACAAATATTTAATAAAAAAGTAGCGCACCATCAATCAAACGGTTATAATTTAAACGCTTTCAAAGCAAAGGGGGAAGCTCATTAGTTGAGCAATTAGTTATAAAAATTCAAATAAAACAAAAATTTACTTGACAGGATGATCGAAATGCGTTACCATGTATGGCATCTGGCATCTGGCATCTGGCATGCCAAACCTACGCCCTAAATCTTTTTCATTTTTGCTGTAGTCTAAATCAGACTCAGTTCTTATTTTTATCACCTAAATTATCAAAATCATTGCACTTAGTGAAGTCGCCGTGTTTATCGGCAGGGTTATCGCCAAGGCCGAGACACTTATCTTTTCTATCTAAATTGCCAGACTTACTTAAATTATTTAGATTACCTAAATTGCCGTTGTTTTTTGTGTTGCTACTCTTATTGTCGTATGCGCAGTGTTCTATGGCGTTGACGGCAAATACATCAAAGGAAATAGAAGGTAGTGCACCGTATTTAACGTTTGATGGTGGGCAGACAAAGGCAACGGATACAGACAGCTTTTTGTCAATAGAGTTGCCGGATGGTAGATTTATCACGCCTTCAACTAACACATCGAGTGCTACAAATCCGATAAGGTTACCTAGTGGTAATTATACATTTAATGATATTCATACGGTATTGCCGTCGGGAACAACATCTATTAGTTTAAATAGTCTAATAACACAAGGGAAGTGGGGAGATGATGATGGAGATGGACAGGGAGCAGGTGGAGTAACAGCATCAGGGAGTATATCGTTAGCAATAAAGGATAAAGATGGCACTACGGTTAGTCGTGGTGATACATTAAGTAAATGTAGTGCCCCTTATAAGATAACCTTAAGTAGTACAGGGGGTAGTTTAACTACACAGTATGGTGTACCAAATATTAGTACATTTATTGGAGGCAGTGTAGAGTATTACATCAAGCCGGATTCTTCTGGTGGTTGTTACTTTGTGCAATCGGTCAGGCCGAATCTAAACTATGGCATAGGCGTCTATGCTGGTCCATCTAACATATGGAGTTCTACTAAGGGCTTTTTAGTTCAGTCTACAAATCCATCATCTTACGATCGAAATTTTCCTACAACGGGTGCTGATGGATTGTATTTTGATTTGGATATAGAAGGTATTGACGCAAGTCAGTTGAATTGGACAGTTAACACAAGTGGCAGTCTAGGTGCAACGGTGAGTTGGACAAGGCCGCTAACAGGGACATTCACAGACCCTTTGGGAAATACTGTCCAAGCCGATCAATGGATTACTGATAAATCCAAGAATGTAACACGGGTAACGTTGCATGGTCCTAAAGTTGATAGTGCTCAAATAAGTTCAAGTAGTCCAGGTTCATTAGAACGTCCATCTTTGCCACAGACATTTGAGTTGGTGGGTAGGGATAGTCAAGGTAATGAGATTCGTTATGGATTTGTGTTGAGGCAGTGGTTCGTCAATCGGGGTAATAAAGGTGGTACCGTTTCAGATCAAACAGCATGGTGTAATAGTTTGGGTTATCGTTTGCCACAGGTTAAGGATTTAACCAATGCAGTCAAAACAAGTAATCCTCCTATTTCTGGCGCAGCACCTAGTTCATCAGGTAATTATTACATGCGTCACATAGGTGCAGGATTTTTAACGGAGTGGGGCTTAGTGTCCTCCTACGCTGATGCGGGCTTCTTCATCACCTACTTCTGGTCAAGCGACGTCAAAGGTAGCAATGGCTTCTATATCTTATCGTCCTACGGCATGGTCTTCGGCTCCAGTGTTAGAACCAACTTCTTTGCTGTTTGCACCACACCTTAGCTTTTATTTCTTAGTCCTTAATCCTTGGGCCGCGGGGGGGATGGTGCCTGAGAGGACAATATAAAAAAGAATAAAGCCCCCTGTAAGTTGGGGCATTTTCCCTTAGAGTTGCGCTGTTGCGGCGAAGCCACAATCGGCGCCCCCACCACCCACACTAAAAGCGTGGCTGGCGTGGGGGCAGGGGGAAATAAATAAGAATAACCAAGCAGTTGGTGGATAAGTGTTTGTTGTGTACTTTGAAATAGTGGTGTTAATTTAACGAATGGAATCAATTAAAACTTGGCATAATATGCCTAACAGTAAAATTAGCACTACTAGCACAGCACTTATTCATCACCCAAGACTTTCAACCTAAAATTGTCATGCAAGCTTGCTGATAAAAGGGAAGAAAGTTAGGGGGATATGGCTAAATCAGCAACATACGCATCTAGGTTGCAACTTCCCGACTGGGGTGTGAATGGCTTTTGATTTTAGTTATACACCAACTGACTTGGCCCTCAAAACAAAGTTAAAAAACAACTCCACGGCAATCTATAAAAATAACATAGTAAAAATCGGTCAGGAAAGGTATTGATTTTATTTAAATTTTTATTTAATGTTTTTTATTCAAAAAAACATCACCAAAACCATTCCCCAAAACACGCCACCAAAAGCTTAACCGCCCGCAATTAACAAAACCTTAAAATTTTTAACAAAAAAACTAGCACATTATTAATCAACCGGTTATAATTTCATCGCTTTTAAAGCAAGGGAACGCTCATTAGTTGAGCGGATAATTATGAAAAATGTAAATAAAACAAAAAATTACTTGACAGGATAATCGAAATGCGTTACCATTTATGGCATCTGGCATCTGGCATCTGGCCTGCCAAACCTACGCCCTAAAACTTCTTAATTTTCACGGTATTCAAAACCGAGCTCAATTCTTATTTTCATCACCGAGGTCATTTCGCGTAGCGAAATCTGCGTTGTTCTTTGCGTCATTGTTGTTGTTGTCGTATTCACAGGGTTCTGCGGCATTAACGGCGTATACATCAAGGTATATCGTGGGTAGTGCGCCGTATTTAACATTTGACAATGGTCGAACAAGGGCCACATCAACGGATAAATTGTTGTCAATTCGGTTGCAGGATGGTCGGGTAATCACGCCGTCTACTAATACATCAAGTGTATCAAATCCAATAGAATTGCCTTATTCAGGGAATACTTTGGATGATATAGATATGATAGTCCCGTCACCGGTTAGTTCAGTGAGTATAAGTGATTTAATCACTCGATATAATTATTGGCGTGATGATGATGGGGATGGACAGGGAGCTAATGGAGTAACGGCTACAGGGCGTATATCGGTATTATTTACGGACAAAAATGGCAATAGAGTTAATCGTAACGATGCATTAAGTAAATGTAAGGCTCCTTATAGGGTAGCTTTAAGTAGTGCAGGGGGATATTTACAAACACAGTACGGTGTTCCTAATAGAACCAGTTTTAGTGGAGCTGCGGTGAATTATTATATTAATCCGTATAACAGTGCTGCTCGTGTTTGTTACGCAAGGCCGAATCTCGACTATGGCATACGCAGTTACGCCGGCCCAGCTAACATATGGTCTCCTACAAGGGGTTTTTTAACTCAGTCAGATGACTCATCCTCTTACGCCCGAAACTTTCCGACAACGGGTGCTGATGGATTGTATTTTGACTTAGAGATGCCTTCTGGAATAGATGGAAGGCAGTTGACGTGGTCTCCTGTTACTCGTGGTGCAATAACGGCTACAGTGACAAGTGTAACAGCTAATGATGATTGGATTCCTCGTGCTGATAGGAGAAAAGTTGTCACACGTGTTAAGTTAAGTGGTCCTAGGGCAACTGGTGCTCAAATATACTCAAATAATCCTAGTCCTCTAGATGTACCCTCTTTGCCACAGACATTTGAGTTAGTCGGTAGGGATAGTCGAGGTAATGAGGTGAGGTATGGATTTGTGTTAAAGCAGTGGTTCGTCCATCGGGGTGATAAACAGGATACTAAGTCTAACCACTCATCTTGGTGTAGTCGTTTGGGGTATCATTTGCCACAAGTAAAGGATTTAACCAATTCAAACAATAGCTTAAGCGCCTCACCATCCTCATCTGGTGATACTTACATGCGTTACATAGGTGCAGGTTTTTTCACGGAGTGGGGCCACATGGGCCGCTACGCTGATGCGGGCTTCCTTTCCCACGGCTACTGGGCGAGTGACGCGCCAGGTACCCTTGGCTACTATGTCACCTCGAACCTCGGCATCGTCGGCAACGACGCTGTTCCCTACAGCGGTGCTGCTGTTTGCACCGCACCTTAGTTTTTAGCGTTTAGTCCTTAATCCTTGGTCCGCGGGGCGGTTATGGTGCCTGAGAGGACAATCTAACAAAGAATAACGCCCCCGCGCAAGTTGGGGCGTTTTCCCTTAGGGTTGCGCTGTTGCGGCGAAGCCACAATCGCGCCGCCCCCCCGCCGACGACGCTGAAAGTGTCGATGGCAATTCTAGTGATTACGCTGTGGCGGTTTAAGTTTGTGGTCTATTTATAGTACGGCAAGGTTTCGGACGTTTTGACCTTAGGTGAACAAAATAGCCACAGTGACCACGTCCGAGCAAAGGGAATTAAAGCGAATTCCCTTTGCAATCCCACGCTTTGGCTGCAGAATGTGGCCTTCGGCTACGCTACTCGTATCATCCTGATACTCGCCTCTTCGAGGCCACCTTCGCTATGCTCAGGTGTTCAAATTTGTTCCAGACAAATTTGTCCGCCGTCGCTCGGTCTTAACGCACCGTTTGTGGACGCGCTCCAAGCGCACCACAAACTCGCCAAACATCCCTGTTTGGCGTGCTAACCTCACTCTGTTGTCGGCACATTCTGACGCCGGAACAAGACAAACAGCATAACCTTTGGTGTTTTTTTTGTGAGTTGTTTTTGTGTAAAAAAGCAATGAAATTGCATCAAAAAAGTGGTCAGGAAAGGTATTGATTTTATTGAAGTTTTTATTTTTCTGTTTTTAAGATAAATCAATCACTTACACAACCTAAGCAAAGCGCCGACATACAACAAATCAACAAAACCACAAATAGCACCCTAATAACAGCAATTTAACCGCTCCAAACCCTTTTTTTAACGACAATTTAAAATTAAATAAAATCAACACATTAAAAAACAGCTCAAAAAAAGGGTTTTCAAAGATGAAATTGTTGTTTATCTTTATACAGCAAGATTTATCAAATCTTGAGTTCTACTTTAACGCCGTGTAGGTGGTTTAGAAATGCGGAAGATAAAAAATTTTATTTCAGGTCGGCCTTAACGCCGTGTAGGCATTTAATTCAAATAAAATCAACAATATAATTATAAAAACACAACAATCTTCCCAAAAACGATGGTTATGTTATTTGTCTTATTCCGGCGTCAGAATGTGCCGACAACAGAGCGAGGTTAGCACGCCAAACAGGGATGTTTGGCGAGTTTGTGCTGCGTCGGGAACGCATCACAAACGGTGCGTTAAGACCGAGCGACGGCGGAGGGCAGCCGCAGGCCACATTCTGCAGCCAAAGCGTGGGTTGTTAGGGAATTCGCTTTAATGAACTGCCCCCCAAAAGTTGGATTGTTTAAATCTACTTTTGGGAACAAAATTATGGCCAAAAAATATCCATTCGATTTTAAAAAACAAGTCATTGAACATTATTTTAAGAGTAATGATGGTTATGGTTTAACCGCTTGGCACTTTCAAGTGCCTGTCGGTACAGTGGAGTCGTGGGTAAAGTTATATAAAAGAAAAGGCATTGAAGGACTAAAACCCGTCACAAAACCAAGGTATTTTTCTCCAGATTTTAAATACAAAGTGGTCAGGTATTTTATAGACAATCATCTTTCACAAAATCAAGCTGCTTTGGCGTTT